>JAFAZZ010000400.1 GCA_019239375.1 Solirubrobacterales bacterium
GGCCCGAGCTCGCGCAGGCGCTGCTGCGCCGCTCAGGACGCCGGATCGTCAGTCTCGAGGTGCAGCGCGCGATCGCGGCGCAGCCCCGGCTCGAGGCCCGCCTGGCGGTGCTGCTCTGGCACCTGGCCGGCCGCTGGGGCCGGGTCCAGCCGGACGGGATCCGATTGCCGCTTCCCGTCACCCACCCGCTGCTGGGCCAGCTGATTGGAGCGCAGCGCCCATCCGTCTCCAAGGCGCTGGCGCGGCTGGGTCTTGACCGGCCGGCAGCGCCTCGCAGCATCAGACGGGCCCGACCTGAAAACCCCCAGCGTCCACAAACGTCCGAGAGCGGTCCAGAACCGTGCTGGTGCGCGGTAGGTGGTTGCTCGTCGGTGGCGGACACGCTGAATCCCGGTTGTCCGGTGCGCGGACGCGAACGAAGTCCTGTACCGACCGTCGCAACGATGACGACCAGGGATGGCGGCGCTCCGTCCTGCTCGTGGACGCGGGCGCTCGCGGTGCGGCGTGCGGAGCAAATCGACGCGAGTGATCCAGATGCGCGGGGGGCCCGAAGTAGATAGTCGTACCCCGGACGGCACGGATCCGGGCTAGGTAAGGCAGGGAGAGATGTCCGATGGCGTTCGCGGTGTGGCAGAACTCATCGGGGTGCCACGCTGATGCCGCGAGCGCCTGTGAGGATTCGCACCCGAGGCCTGCGGCGGCTCGCCGACGAAGAGCTGATCGAGCAGGTCCGCGAGGGCGACACGATGGCGTTCGAGGTGATCTTCGATCGTCATGGCGACGCCGCGTTCTCGCTGGCCTATCGGATGTGCGGCCGCCGCGGGTTGGCCGAGGATGTGGTCCAGGAGGCATTTCTGTCCTTGTGGCGCAGCGGGGTGCGCTATGAGCGCTCGCGCGGCAGCGTCCGCGCGTGGGTGTTGGGGATAGTGCGCAACAAGGCCATCGACACGTTTCGCCGCGAGACCGCCAAGGCCGGCCGAGACGTCCACGACGACACGGCGATCGAGGGAATACCGGCGCGGGTGCGGATCGACGGCGAAGTTGAGCGGCGCGAGGACTCAGAGCGCGTCCGCGGTGCGGTGGCGGAGCTTCCCAGCGAGCAACGGCATGTGATCGAGCTCGCGTACTTCGGTGGGTTCACCCATAGCCAGATCGCCGATCTGTTGGAGCTACCCGCCGGCACGGTCAAGGGTCGGATGCGACTGGGTCTACAGCGAATGCGGCTCTCGCTGGACGACTCGACAGGGATGACGTGATGAGGGGTCTGGAGGCGCTCGATGAGCGATGAGGAACGTAAGCTGACCCGAGAGGGTTGCGATGCCGATGTGGCCGCCTACGCGCTCGCCGCGCTGGAACCGGCCGAGGTTGAGGCGTTCGAGCGCCACCTGGCGGGCTGCCACGCCTGCATCGAGGATGTCGCTGCCTTTCAGCGTGTCGCGGATACGCTGGCGACGAGCACGCCGCAGCACCCGGTGCCGTCGGGGCTGCGCCGGCGCGTCATGGTCAGTGCGCGTTCGGTGCCGCGCCACGGCACCGCGGTCCGCCGGCGAGGACTCTGGCCCGCGCGGTGGATCCCGCCCCGTGTCGGGGTTGCGGTCCCCGCGCTCGCGCTCGGACTGGCCGTGGTCGCGATACTGGTCTCAGGCGGGTCAAGCAAGACCCGAGTTCTCCACGCCCAGGTGATCGATTCGCCCGGAACCGCGCAGGTGCGCCTCGCCGATGGTCGCGCCGAGCTGATCGTCCGCCAGTTCCCCCCGCCTCCGGCCGGTCTGATTTACGAGGTCTGGCTGCAGCGACCGAGCCGTGCTCTCGCGCCGACGCGCGTGCTGTTCAGCGTGACCGCGCAAGGATCAGCCGACGTCGGAGTGCCCGCCCAGCTGCACGATGTGAGCGAGATCCTCGTCACCCCGGAGCCCGCCGGCGGAAGCCTCATCCCCACGCATCAGGCGGTGATCGTCGCCCGGTTGACCTGAAGTGAGGCGTCGCTGGTGTGAAAGCTCACGTCCTGGTGTGGGATCGAAAAGCTGCCGATCGGGGTGCGGAATTTATGAGTTGCCCACAGAGCGGCTCCGATCGGGATCACGACATAGAACAGGACGAGCGGTGTAAGCGTGATCGCAATGGCCCGGCCCAACCAGCGCCGGCGCGGCGTACGGCCGTGCCGCCCGCGCTCGTGCCAGGGAATCCAGGCGGCCATCGCGATGAGCGCCAGGCCGGTGGGGAGCAGCAGGAGCCCGCTCCAATCGCTACCGGAGACGCTGTCCCCGGAGACGCCGCCGAGCGCGATCATCCCGGCAACGATGCTGAGAATCCCGAAGACCAGCGCGATCCCGCCTCGCAGTCCAGCACGCAGCCGCGGGTACAGCCAAGCGGCGACGAGCGCGACAGCGAGTGGCAGCACAGCGGCCGGCAAATGATCGGAAATCGAGGTGCCGGGCAGGGGCTGGAGGAGCTCGTCATCGAGAATGTGCAGGGCGATCAGCGTGACTGCCGCGCGGAAGGTCCAACCCTCGCTCACGCGAACGCCCCACCGGACGCGCCCCGCGGGCGCTGCGTCGAGGGCGGTGGCCTCCATCACCCCTCGCCTCTCACCATCCGCGGTCGGCGGACCCGGTGGCAGGTGTGGTCTGCCCCACGGACGTAGGTTTGCCGACCTGATTGCCGTTGCGGCGGGTTTCGATCACGATTGGCGTGGTCATGACAACCGGCTCCAGGCCGCAGGCGGGCGGTGAGCGACCACTGCGTGGATTGCCGCGGCTTCCTCGTCGGCCAGACGGCTGCGGTCGAATAGACGCGCGATCGCCCGTCTGATACGGGTGGCGAGAGCCGCCGCCGCCGAAGGTTCGATCTGCCTAGCCGTGGCTGAGCCGCGGGGGCTGCGGCTGTGGTGGCACGAGGCTCGGTGGAGCTCCTCGACGCGAGCCTCGACGAGCAGGTTGGTGAGGGTAGGGCTGAGCATGCTGCGTCCTCGGATGGATATGGGTTGTCGGGAATGCGGCGCGATCAGTGGTCGGTGCTCGCGGTCAGAGCGTCTGCGTCCAGCCGGCGGACGCGGTCGTGGCCGTCGCGCGCGGCGGCGTACGCGTAGGGGTGGTTGAAAGCGTCGAGTGCGGCGCCGCCGTCGACCTCGAACTCGAGGGCCTCCTCCGACCGGGTATCAACCACCGCGACCGTGATCCGATCGGAGGGCTTGCTCCAGAACAGGGTGACGTCGATCCCATCGGTGGTTCGGTGGGCGAGCTCGCGGCGCTCAGTGAATCCTGTGGCGGTCATTTGTTCCTCCTCCACGTCGCTCGAAGTGATCTGAATCACACGTGCAGAGTCCCACCGCGGGACGCGCGTGTCGGTGGAGCGACCATGAGTCTTGGCGTTCGGACGACCACCCCGGATGGTGTGGGTGACCGCACCTGGAGCGCTAGCCTGGACCGCGTCCCGGCGCGGGCGTCGGCAGGGGTTCCGCCTAGTGCGGCAAGGTCCCGCAGGGGATGCTGGCCGTCAGGAGGGTGCCGTGGCCGGGCGGGCTGTGCAGTTCGAGCCTACCGCCGAGCGCCTCCACGCGATCCGCGAGCCCACGTAGCCCCGTCCCGTGATTTGGGTCGGCGCCGCCGGCGCCGTTATCGCCCACGCTTAGGACAACGTTCTTGTTGTTCGCCTCGAGCCGGACGGTCGCTGCTGTCGCCTGAGCGTACTTCGCGATGTTGGTGAGTCCCTCGGCGGCGACGTAGTAAACGACGGCCTCGACGGTCGACGGCAGCCGGGTGGGGATGTGGGCGCTGAGCTCAACCGGTAGATGGGCATGATCGGCAAGCACCTCGAGCGCGGCGCCCAACCCGCGATCGGTCAGCACCGCGGGATGAATCCCGCGGGCGAGTTCTCTGAGCTCGTCGATGGCGCTCTGGAGCTCATCCGATGCCTCGGTGAGCAGGTGACCCGTTTCGGCCGGGTCCTTCTGGAGTTGGAGCCTGGCCAGCCGAAGGGTCAGCGCGAGCGAGACTAGGCGTTGCTGGGCGCCGTCGTGGAGGTTGCGCTCGAGACGGCGCCGGGCTGCGTCACCGGCTTTGACGATGCGCGCGCGCGACTCGCGTAGTCGCCGCTCGTTCTCGCGTAGCGCCTCAAGCGCGGCGTGGCGCTCCTCGATAACGGCACCGAGCACCAGCGAAGTCACGACCGCCACGGCTACGAACAGCTGCGTGGCCAGGAGGCTTTGGGTGATCGTGGCCCGTATGAACGGTCCCTCATGGTGCGCCGTGTTGTAGACGGTGAGCGTGGTGACGAGCGCCACGGCACCCGCTGCTCCGCGCGGTCCGCCGCGAAGTGCCGCCCAGATCAGGAGCGGAAAGACGATGTACGGTACGTCGCGCTGGGAGGGAAGCAGCGCGATCACGACGATCAGCGTCGCGATGACAGCTCCCTCGAGGGCCTGCCGCCGAGTTACCGCACCAAAGCGAGCCCCCAGCCAGCAGAGCAGCAACGGGGCGAAGACGAGCGCGCCGGACAGATCGCCCAGGAACCAGGTCCGCCAGACGGTCCCGACCTGTCCGGCTGGGATCACCCCGCCGAGCTTGAGCGACGCGGCGCCGAACACCGCGCTTACGGCCGTCCCGGCGGCGGCCGCCGCGACCAGTGCGGCGACATCCCGCACGCGCCCGAACTGCGTACGTCCCTCGGCCAGCCGGTAGAAAAGGATGGCGGCAATCAGGACCTCGAGCGTGTTGCCGATCGTCTGTCCAAGCACCGTTCCGGCCGGTTGCGAGAAGTTAGCCACGGCGAGATCCCCCGCGACGATCCCCGGCCAGAGAGACAGGCCGTAGAGGATCAGCAGAGCCATACCCACACCGGCCGGCGGCCACAGCGCCGCCACAGTTCCATGCAAATACGCCAGGTGGAGTCCGGCCTTGGCGGCAAGCCAGTAGACCGCGCCGACCCCGCCGACAGCGCCCACATAGCGCAGGTGGCGACTCATCTCGATCCTAGAGAGAGAGTAAAGCGGTGAGAACAGCTCCAGAAAGCTCCGCCTTGGGAACGAATCCGCGCACCGCAGTTTCGCTGACCACCGACCCGTACTCTGCTGGGTTCCGGCTGGAGGTCAGGACCACGGCTGAAGGCGATCCGAGCGCGGCCAGGCGTGCGGCGACCTCGAAGCCATCGAGGTCCGGCAGTTGCACGTCGAGCAGCACCAGATCGGGCTGGAGCTGCTGTACGGCGGCGATCGCCGCGTGGCCGTCGCTGGCCTCGCCGACCACGTCGAAGCCCTCGGCCTCGAGCAAGCGCCGCGCGCTCGCGCGGAAGGTAGGATGGTCATCGACGATCAATACGCTCCTCACGAGACAGATTTTCGTCGAGCGCGCGCTGGAATTACATACGGATAGCCACACCATGGCAGCTCGTGTGAGCACGCCGCGGTCACGAATTCAGGTAGGCCAGGACGGCAAGAACCCGCCGGTGACCTTCGGCGGTCGCCGGCAGCTCGAGCTTGCCGAAGATGCTGGTCACATGCTTCTCGACCGCACGCTCGGTGACGACCAGCTCGGTCGCGATGGAATGGTTCGAGCGCCCCTCGGCCATCAGAGCTAGCACCTCGCGCTCCCGCGGGGTGAGTTGATCGAGCGGCCCCGTCGACCGCCGCGCGAGCATCCGGGAGACGACCTCGGGGTCGAGCACGGACCCACCCTCGGCGACCCGCCGGACCGCGTCGATGAACCGCTCGAGGTCGGCCACCCGGTCCTTGAGCAGGTATCCGACGCCCTCTGCGCTCTCGGCCAGAAGCTCGGCCGCGTACTCCTTCTCGACGTACTGGGAAAGCACGAGCACGCCAGTGCCCGGGAGCTCCGACCGTATGATCAAGGCCGCCTTCAGGCCCTCGTCGGTGTGGGTCGGCGGCATCTTGATGTCCACGATCGCTACGTCGGGCTTGTGGGCGCGTACCTTGCGCAGCAGGTCGTCGAGGTCGCCGGCCTCGCCGACGACTTCGAACCCCTCATCCTGGAGCAGGCGCGCGACGCCGGCGCGGAGGAGGAGCGAATCTTCAGCGAGCAATACGCGCACTGAGGAAGAGCATCCCGACTCCGGGGGCGCGAGACAAGCCCCAGCGCGCCTCGAAGCCCGAATTGCCTGAGCCCGGGCGCGGGAACAGCATCGGGCTATCGGGTTTGCGCGCATGCCCACAGTAGGGCTAACCGCACGTCCCGGTGTGAGGAACCCGAACGCCCAGACGCCAGCGCCCCGCACAGACAGCCAGCTGAGCGGGTGAGATCGTGGCGCCGTGCTCGAGAACCACAGCAACGGAGGAGATGCCATGCAACATCCACCCCGCAACCCCGCTCGCCACCTCGCGGCCCGGATGGGCCACTGGAGCGCGAGCCATCGCAAGCTGGCCATCTTCGGCTGGCTCGCCTTCGTCGTCGCCGCGATCGCCATCGGCACGGCGGTCGGCACGAAGACGATCGACCAGACCAACAACAGCGTCGGGCCGTCACAGCGTGCGGACCAGATCCTCAAGCGTGGCGGGTTCCCGCAGTCGGGCCCGCTGACCGAGATCGCGGTCGTCCAGAGCAAGCACTCGACGATCGCCAACCCCGAATTCCAGGCGGCGGTAGCCGACGTGGCGCGGACGGTGGCTCCGCTCTCGAACGTCCACAACCTACGCTGGCCCCACGGCGCAGTAAATCGGGACCAGGTATCGCGCGACGGCCGCACGGCACTCGTCGAATGGGACATGAGCGGCAAGCTCAAGGCCGCCGAGAAGCAGATCGACCCGCTCACCTCGGCCGTCGCCGCGGTTGGTGCCCGGCACCCGAGGTTCTACATCGGCGAGGCCGGCGCGGTGAGCTCGGACAAGGCGCTGACCAAGCTGTTCAACGAGCAGATCGGGCAGGCCGGTGAGCGCTCGGTACCGCTCACGCTGGTGATCCTCGTGCTCGTGTTCGGGTCGCTGCTGGCCGCCTGGATCCCGCTGATGCTCGGCTTGCAGGCCGTCATCGCCACCGTCGGCCTGACCGCCATCGTCAGCCACATAACCCCGATGGACCCGAACGTGTCGGCCGTGGTCATGCTCGTCGGCCTCGCCGTCGGCGTCGACTACACGCTGTTCTATTTGCGCCGCGAGCGCGAGGAGCGGGCGGCCGGCCGCAGCGAGGGGGCCGCGCTCGAGGCGGCCGCGGCAACCTCCGGGCGTTCGGTCTTGATCTCCGGGATCACTGTGCTGATCGCCATGGCCGGAATGCTGTTCTCCGGGGATAAGACGTTCATCTCGATGTCGATCGGGACGATGATGGTCGTTGCCGTGGCGATGATCGGGTCGCTGACCGTCCTGCCCGCGGTGCTCTCCAAGCTCGGCGACCGGGTCGAGAAGGGACGTGTTCCGTGGCTGAGCAGGTTCCGCAGCCCCGTCGGCGAGGGGCGGATCTGGTCGCGAATCCTGAACCCGGTGCTCCGTCGGCCGGGACTCTCGGCCGCGCTCAGCGTGGCGCTGCTGGCCACGTTGGCGATCCCCGCCCTGCAGATCCACACCGCGTCCTCGGCCGCGAACACGCTGCCCCGCAGCGCGCCCACCGTGGGGACGATCAACCGCATCCAGACGGCATTCCCGGGACAGGCGAGTCCCGCGGTGATCGCCGTGAAGACCAACACGAAGTCGCCCGCCTTCAAGGCCGCGGTGGCTCAGCTGCAGTCGGCGGCAGACGCCACCCGTCTGGGCTACGGAGCCATCAGCCTCGACAGCAATGCCGCGCACACGGTTGGACGAGTCGCGATCCCGCTGCCCGGCAACGGGACCGACGGAGTCTCGACCCACGCCCTGCTGACGCTGCGCGGCCACTTGCTGCCGGCGACTATCGGCAAGCTCCCCGGCGTCAGCTACGGGGTGACCGGCCCCACCGCCCAGTCGTATGACTGGAACGAGATGATGAAGAGCTCGCTGCCGCTGGTCTTCGGCTTCGTGCTCACGTTCGCGTTCCTCCTGCTGCTGGCCTCGTTCCGCTCCCTGGTGATCGCGGCCAAGGCGGTAGTCCTCAACCTGCTGTCGGTCGCCGCCGCATACGGCGTCGTCGTGGCCGTCTTCCAGTTCGGGTGGGGCACCAACGTCCTCGGCTTCACCTCCAACGGCTCGGTCGCGCCCTGGCTGCCGCTGTTCATGTTCGTGATCCTGTTTGGTCTGTCGATGGACTACCACGTGTTCATCCTCAGCCGCATCCGGGAGGCGCATGACCGCGGCATGAGCACCGAAGACGCGATCGCCCACGGGATCAAGACCACCGCGGGTACGGTCACGAGCGCGGCGATCGTGATGGTCGGCGTGTTCTCGATCTTCGCCACCCTTCCGATCCTCGACATGAAGGAGATGGGAATCGGACTGGCGAGCGCCGTGCTCATCGACGCGACGATCGTCCGCGGCGTCCTGCTCCCGGCGAGCATGAAGCTGCTCGGCGATTGGAACTGGTACCTGCCCAACTGGCTGCACTGGCTGCCCAAGCTCGAGCACCACCCCGAGCCGATCATCCAACCAGCACCCGCCGCCGCCTGAGAGACGCCGGCCCAACGGGAAGACCGGGAATCCGGGCCGCTTGATGCGGCCCGGATTTCAGTTGTGCAGGCTTCGAGTCACATTGGTGAACGTATTCCCAGCAGCGCGAATCCCGCGGTCCACGGGCGCGGCTGGGTACGATTTGGCGAGCCGCCTGGGGGATGTGGTGGGTTGAGCGTCGATTTCGTTGATCAACGGTGGTTATTAGTCGGGAGCGCCGTTGGGGCGGTCGGCTTGGGCCTGCTGGTCCGTCGCCGCGTGGGCCCGATCCCCCGGCTGTCGTGGCTCGACGCCGCGATGGGTGGGTTCTCGACGGCTGCTCTCGCCGCGGCGTTAGGCCTGCGCGGATCGCTGATCGTCGCCGGTGCGGGCGTCGCTGGGTCGCTGGCTTTGAGCCGGTGGCGCCCCGGATGGCCGCTGCTGGTTGGCGGGGCCGGGCTGGCGCTGCTCGGCGCCGGTGTCGTTGTTGCGGCGATCCCGCTGCTCGTCGCGGCGGTGGCCTGGCGTGGACCTCGCGGCGAGCCCGGTCCGGCGTTCAGCTGGACCGTGCTCGCCACGACGTTGGGTTTTGCGCTGGTTGCGCTCGGGCTGCTCACGGTTGGGCAGTTCGTGCGGATCGGTGCGCTCGCGGTCGGCTTGGCCACGGCCACGGTGCTCGTGGGGATGGCGCGCGCCGCGATCACCGTCAGGGAGCGTCTGCGCGACAGCGAACGCCAGGCGGTCACGGACGCGCTAACGGGACTCGACAACCGCCGGCACCTTATGGACCGACTCGACGCGAAGATCGACGGGGCGCGGCGGGGCGGTGAGCGGCTGGCGCTGTTGCTGATCGATCTCGACGGGTTCAA
>JAFAZZ010000424.1 GCA_019239375.1 Solirubrobacterales bacterium
TGACGGCGCGTGAGGTCAGCGGCGAGGAGCGCCACCGGCTGTTCACTGCCCAGGCGCAGCGCTCACCGCAGTTCGCGGAGTACCAGGAAAAGACAGACCGGGTGATTCCGGTTGTGGTCCTCAGCCCTCACTGAGTGAACTCACCCATCGATGGCCCGAGCCGGCTTCGGCACCGTACGCCGTGCGGCAGAACGAATCGGCAGCTGCCGTCAGCCGCTCATGCCGCCATCGATCGAGAGCCTGTGGGACGTGACCATCGCGCTCTCGTTGCCGGCCAGATAGAGCATGCCGTGGGCGATCTCCTCCGTGCTTGTGTGACGTCCGAGGGGGATCATCGCATCGAAGGCCTTGGCGGCTTCGTCCCGTGGCAGGTGCGTCGAGCGCATTTCGATGTCGTCCTGGAAGGGGGTTGAGGTCGGCCCGGGGTGAATCGTGTTCACCCTGATGCGGCGTGGCGCGAGCTCCTTGGCGGCAGTCCGCATCAGGCCGACCTGGGCGTGCTTGGCGGCGACGTAGGCGGATACCCCCGGCGGGCCGATCAGGCCCACGACGCTCGAGGTGATGATCACGCTCCCGCCGTCCGGAATGTGCGGGATCGTGTGCTTGAGGACGTGGAACGCGCCGAGCACGTGCACCGCGAGTGTGCGCGAGAAGACGTCGGATGGGTAATCGACGATCGGGGCGACCTCGCCGCTGATACCGGCATTGCTGACAACGACGTCGAATCGTCCGTACCGATCCACCCCGGCGGTGACCGCGCGTGCCACCGCGTGCTCGTCGGTCACGTCGGCGACGGCCGAGAACGCATTGTCCTGCCCGAGTTCGTCGACGGCCGCGCGCAGCTTGGCCTCGTCGATCCCGACGAGGTGCACGCTCGCCCCCTCGGACACGAACAGGCGCCCCGTCGCGAGTCCGATTCCGCTCTCGCCCCCGGTAATCAGGGCGACCTTGTCCTGCAATCGGGCCATGGCTACATTTCCTCCCTCTCGACATCTCCGTTCATACGCCGCCAGCGATGAACCGGCTGACGGCGCCCTGGCAGCTCTCGCAAGATAGTGGCTCCGGCGAGCACGATGCTGATGCGAAGCTCGAGGATCCCGACGGTCGGCGGCCAAGGCCGGTTCGCTGGTCGACCGTCCACGCGCCGAAGCGCCAGTGAACCCCGTGGTCGGCGTCAAGCCGGCTTGCGACTCGCGCTTGGTAGTTCTAGACTCGTATCCGCTTTGTAGGGGATAAGCCGGCGCGTGGTGCTGGGCCGCAGCGGGATCGGAGCAGGGTCACGGTGTCTTGGCTTCGCGAGGAGGTTCTGAGCGCCTCTTTGATGGCGCCGTTCAGCGGCTGCAGTCTCCTTCGATTCGTCCGTTGACGGTGTTGTTGGTCGCACCGACGCTGCGGTTGCGCAGGCACACGAGGTTCCGGGAGACAGCGTTTCCCTCGATCGCGTTTCCGGGGGCGCGATTGCCGGAGAACAGCAGGTTGCCGCGGATGCTGTTCGCCCCGCACTGGCCGATGTTCCACGGCGCGCTGGAACTGCTCTGGGCAATCACGAGGTCCCCGCCGATCGTGGTGTTGCACACGACGTTCGTGCCCGCACTGAGCGGATCGGCCGCGCGCTGAGTGCCGGAGATGATGACGTTGCCGTCGATGGTCGATCCGGCGAGTCGCAAGCCGCTGCCGGCCACCACCAAATCGCGGGCCACCGACACATCGACGAGGTCACACCATGCTCCGCTCGGCACGGTCAGGCGGCCGGAGATCATCGTCGCGTTCAGCTGCTCGTTGGCGCAGGTGACATCCGCGCGCCCTGGAATGTCCACGCTCGCCTGCAGAGGTAGCCTGGAGGGCGCGTCGGAATCACCGACATACACCGTGCGGCGACCGCTCGCCACCCGCCATTGCTGGTCGGCTGCCGACCAGTACTGGAGCTGGCGCAGCGGGGCCTCCAGCGTCAGGCGCTGCGACTGTCCCGGCGCCAGCACGACGCGAGCGAACTGGGACAACTGTCGGACGGCCAACTGAACGCCGGCCGGCGGCACGCCTGGAGCGCCGAGGTAGACCTGCGGGACAGTCGCGCCGGCGAGCGATCCGGTGTTCGTGACCCGGAAGCTCACGTCGAGCCCGCCGTCGCGCGCGCGAGTGACGCCCAGATTCGAATATTGAAAGTGCGTATAGGAAAGGCCCCAGCCGAAGGGGAACAGCGGTGTGATGCCCTCCTTGTCGAAGAACCGGTAGCCGTTATAGATCCCTTCGGTCTCGTCGGTGGTCCCGCCCGGGCCGCCATTCAGCCGCTCCAGATGCGGCCCGGTCGTGTCGCCGGAATACAGCGGCTTGGTTTCGTTGTATCCCCATATGGTGTCGGTGGCGTTGGCGGGCCAGGTGATGTCGGTGTGCCCGCTGGGATCGGCGAGACCGAGCAGCAGCCGCGCGGTCGAGGTGCCACCCTCCTCGCCCGAGAACCACATCTCGAGCACGGACCTGACGCTGCCGACCCACGGCATCAGCACCGGATTGGTGGTGTTCAGCACCACCACCGTGTTCGGATTGGCCGCCGCCACCGCCTGCACCAGCTGCGTGTTGGTCGGCGACAGCGACTCAGGCGCCGAGATCGTCGTCGGCGTGGATCCATATGGGTTGGGAATGGTCGTGGAGGCACCGTTGTCGTTGAGGAACACGATCGCGAGTTTCTTCCCGCGCGCCGCGGCGGCCGCATCGGCGATGTCTCCGTTGGCACGGGAATAGGCGAAGCGGAAGCTCGCCGGGGCGCTGGTTGTGTTATCGAAGGTGATCTGCACCTGGTGGAAGCTTCCTCCGGTCAGGGTCCCAGCCGAGAACTGCTCGTTGGTCAGACCGGCCTGCGTGTACCCGCCATTGGTTGGCGTGGCGGGAAGCGCGGCATTGTGCGCTCCGGTCACTCCCTGGCCGAACACGGGAGGAGGTGTGCCCAAAGTCTCCGAGGCACCGTCGAGGGTAAAGGTCACGTTCGCGGCCGGCACGGCGGGGCTGAACTGGAAGCGGAACGTGTAGCTGTCGGTGCTCGGGACGTAGACGTAGCCCGTCCACGTGTAGCTGCCGGGAGCCAGCTGACCATTGGCCGAAGCGGTGGTGAAGTCGACCGAGTTGTCGACGCGCGGGGACCCGGGCCCGCTGGTACGGCTGAGTCCGCCGGTGACCGCCGTGCTCGAAGTCGAAAGCGCAGAGGAGGGAACCGGCTCCCCCGAGGGGGAGTTGGCCGGTACGTATGTGAACGCTCCCGGATCTCCGCTGAAGTTCTGCAACTGCTCCAGCGGGTTGATCGCGTCGCGATCGGCGAACCCGACCGACGCTTCGTTGGTCGGATCGGCGATCGTATACTCGGCGCCGACGCCGGCGACCATCACGCCACCCCGTAGATCAGTACGGGAGATTGGAAGGGTCGACGAGTCGTTCTTGAGCAGCACCGCGCCCTCTTCAGACATCCGCTCGACCACGGCCGCATCGCCGGACTTGGTACCCAGATCGGCGGTCGGCGTCGCTCCGCTGGCCGGGCCACTCGGTAGTGGTGCGGTCCCGGTACGGTCGCCGCCCACGCCGCCGGGATTGGTGCACAGTGATGAGACCGGGGTCTGGTCGCAGCCGAGCAACCCGAACCGCTGTTCCTGATAGAGCATCAGGGCGAGCGCTTGATTGAACACCGACAGCGGAACCGTGCCGTTAGCGACCGCCTGCACGAGCGTGCACCCCCAGGTCGGGCAGCCAGGACCCGGAATCCCGGCCACATGAACCGCGCCCGGACTCGAGCATAACGTGCTGTTCCCCGAGGCGTCGGCGCAGGTGTCGCCGGTTGGGTCAAACGCCGACGGCGGTCCCGAGAACCCACCCGACGAGGTGGGACTGAGCGTATTGCTGTCACTGAAGTACCCGTTGGTCGTCGGCTGCTCCTGATCCTCACCCTGGAAGATCGCCGCAGTGCTGTGCGTGGCCGGATAGTCCGAGCCGACCATCGCCTTCGAGCCCCACAGGTTCCTCAGCGCGTAGGTCAGTGTGAGCGGTTGCTCGCACGAGAAGTGCGACTCGTTCAACGGCCACGTCAGCGGGTTCTGGCCGGTTACTGCATAAGGACTGAGTGGGGCGGTCGCGCTCAGCGTCGACACCGGGCCGGGCAGCGTCGTCGCCGTATCCTGCCAGATCTGATACGAGCACATCGTCGCCGCCGCTCGGCCGTTGACGAACCCGGCTTCGTACGGGGTGAGGTAGATCTGGTGCAGGGGCTGGTCGGAGATCTGCGTGTTGGTGTTCTGGTTCTGTCCGTTGTAGACGGCGAAGTGCTTCATCTGGTCCATCAGCCCGGCACCCTGGCTACCGTCGATCTGGGCA
>JAFAZZ010000530.1 GCA_019239375.1 Solirubrobacterales bacterium
ATCACGCTGATCCCGTCGTAGGCCTTGAGCGGGACGATCTTGCGCTCGGCGTTCACGCGCGGGCGCTCGTTGCCCAGGCCGAGCATGCGCGGCTGCGAATAGCCCCACACGTCGGCATCGAGTACGCCAACCTGCTTGCCGTCGCCCGTGAGTGCGGCGGCTAGGTTGGCGGTCACGCTCGACTTGCCCACGCCGCCCTTGCCGGAGCCCACGCAGATCACGTTCTTGACCTGGGCCAGGGCGCCCTCGGGCAGCGAGCCGCGGCCGAGCTTGCGCCCCAGCGCCGCCTTCTCGTTGTCGGAGAGGACGTCGAAGCTGACGTTGACCCCGGTCACCCCATCGAGCTTGCGCACCGCCTCGGCCACCCCGGTCTGGAAATGGGTGCGGATCGGGCAGCCGGGCGTGGTCAGGGAGACCATCACGTCGACCACGCCGTTCGCGTGCACGTCGATCGAGCGGACCATCTCGAGCTCGACGATGTCGCGGCGGAGCTCGGGGTCGATCACGGAACGGAGGGCATCAAGGACTTGGTCTCGAGTAGGCATGGCTCCGATTGTAGGCACCGCCCGTGGTTCGCCTGCTCGCCATGTCAGCTTGCATACTCGGTGCAGGCGGGCGCACTTCTTCGCCGGCGCGAGCGCTTGGCGCGCCCGTCGCGATGTGCATGACGCGCCACCACGTCGTCCCGATCGGCCGAGTGGCGCACCAGGATCCTCTGGTGTGCATAGCGCGCCACCGTCCCCGGCGGCGACGGGCGTTGGCGCGCCATGCACACAGCGCACCGGGATGGCGGGCGCCGTGCTGAGCGTTAAAGACCGACGGGGCGCCACTTCCGTGACGCCCCGGCGGTTGAGGGAGGAGAGGGTGCTGCATTCGCCGGCGAGGTTATGAGGCCGGCGAACCTGTCCCGCCGGGCGGCGCTCTCCTGGACGCCGGGCGGGGGAAGTCTTGTTACGAGCGAATCAGGCCCTGCGCGTTAGCCACGAGCCGCTCTACTCGCGCGCTCACCGCGTCGGACTGCTTCTCGAAGTCCCTCCGTACGGAGGTTAGCTCACGGTCGAGTCGCTGTCGATTCTGACGCATCGTGGTCTCGACCAGGCTGCGGCGCTGGCCTACCTCCCGCTCAAAGCGCGCGCGGGCACGGCGGACCCGGCGCTCGAAGCGATTGCGGGCAGTGACGCCGCGGCGCTCGTAGCGCTTGAGCTCCCGCTCGAGGCCGGTGCGGGTCCGGTACTTGCCGGCCAGGCCCTTTACCGTGGACACGAGGTTGTCCCGGGCCAGGAGGCTGGCGCCGACCGGAACGAGCACGGCTCGCTCGGCCATGTTCGTGGACGCGCGCGACGCAGTGCGCGAGGTGCTGCTCGTGCGGCTATTGCGCGTGCCGGCGCCCGTCGGCTTGCGCCCGGTGGTGCTCCGCTTGGCATTGGTGCTGGGCTTCTTCTGCGTGCCTGAGGAGGTGGTAGCCATGGACTTCTCTCTTACTCCGCGTTAGCTCTCTGTCGAACAATCATCGAACATGTGTTTGTACACAAAAGGTTAGCGCGCGTTACGACCCGGGGATGAAAAGATCGTGAACGTGTGAGCTAGCTCACGCAGCCGCGTCCGGCGTGGAGCGCCGGGGCTGCTCAGGGCGGCCGGGGCTCAGCTGCCGGGGCATGGTCCGAGCCAGCCAGGCCCGCGGATCGCGCAGTTCGGCCAGCGTAGGCAGGGCCTCGGGGCCCGACCACACGTGGTGCAGGGCGCCCGGGCCGCGTTCGCGGACGATCTCGTCGCAGAAGAACTTGCCCTGCTCGTACTGGCGGAGCTTCAGCTCGAGCCCGAGCAGCCGGGCGACCAGCCGCGAGAGTCCCGACTGGGAGCGGCGCCGGCGATCCAGGGCCGCACGGAGCTTGGGCAGCGAGGGCAGGAGATCGGGCGCCACGGCGTCCATCACGTGCTCGGCATGCCCTTCGATCACCGCCATCACCGCCTGCACACGATCCAGGGTCTCGCGCTCGGGGATAGTTGTCACGATCGATATGAGATCGCCGCTGCGCAGGTGACCCAGCACGCGCTTGACCTCGTCGGTGCTCGGGATGCGGAGCTTGCGGGGCGCATCGAGGCGGACCTCAGCACTGCGCAGCAGCTCCCTGACCAGGCCGGCTACGTGCCGGTGAAGCCATGGCACACCGGCGAACTGCACCGCGTGCGTGACCTCGTGCAGGGTCACCCAGGTCATGAATTGCTGCTCTTCCGCGCCGAACGCATGCACCGCCTGGCCGAGGTTGGGGAGCACGAACAAGAGGCGCGGAGGCCGGTCCTCGACGGCCTCGTCGAGGAGCACCAGTTCATACTGGCCGAGCACCCGTTGGCCCAGGTAGCCGACAACGACGCCGACCTCGGTGCTCAGCACGATGCCCATCCCGATCTCCACGGCCGGCTTGAGCGTTCCCAGGTTCTCGCCGGCACGCCTGAGCACCGGGTCGAGCAGGAGCCGCATCGAGTCGATGTTGCTGCTCACCCACTCCTTTCGGGTGATGCCCTCGGGCGGGGGGAGGGGCCGGGCAGGCTTCAGTCCCGTGTAGGCGACGACGCGCGCTTCGGCCTCGGTGGCCAGCGCGGACAGATCGGCGCTCGGCGCCTCCGCATCACCGGTTCCAGCCACGAATGTGGCGATCCGCTGGGCGATGACCCAGTCGATCACGCC
Source organism: Solirubrobacterales bacterium (assembly GCA_019239375.1). Lineage (GTDB taxonomy): Bacteria > Actinomycetota > Thermoleophilia > Solirubrobacterales > Solirubrobacteraceae > Palsa-465. The sequence continues at coordinate 2,687 of JAFAZZ010000530.1, forward strand.
GGGATCCTCTCGAGCAGGCTAAGTGTCTCGGTCGACCTTGCCGCGATCACCGGCGAGGCGGGCTCCGGCGTGAGCGGTGCGCTCAGCGGCCGATCGCACCAGGGGAAGCTGACCTCTCCGCCGGCCTCGCGGACGATGAGCTGGCCGGCCGCAGCGTCGACGCCCCGGGATCGCCGTAGCGAAACCATGCCGTCGAAACGCGCGGCCGCCACCTGACAGAGCGAGGAAGCGATCGTGCCGAGGGCGCGCAGGCGATAGGCGCTGTCCACCAGCGAGTCGATCGAGGCTTGGATCCAGCGTGGATCGGCGGACTCGATCCCCAGCACCTCGAGGCGGCCATCGCGCCCGCGCCGCTCGCGCAGGGTGCGGTCGAGTTGCCTGCCGTCGAGCCAGGCACCGCCGCCCCGTCGCGCCCACCACTCCTCGCGCGGGCCGAAGTCGTGGACGAAGGCGAATGCCACGTCGGCCATCGTCGCACCGTCGGCCACCGCGATCGAAAGGGCGTAGTTCGAGATGCCGCGCTTGGCGTTCAACGAGCCGTCGATCGGGTCGATGATCACCCGGATCCCGGCGTCGCCATAGTCGATCTCTCCACGCTCCTCGGACACGGCGACGAAGCGGTAGCCCTCCTCGCGCAGGCCGTCGAGCTCGTCGAATACGAGCTGCTCGGCATCGTGATCGATCTCGAGCGTGCGGTCGCCGCCGCTGCCGCGCGTGCCCGTCTCAAGGGCCCGCTCCTTAGTCGTCGGGGCGTCGGCCAGCATGCGCTCGAGACCGGTCACGGCCCGCCGGCAGATCCTCAGCCAATCTGCGTCAAGCGTCGAGCGGGTAGAGGTCATGGCCAACTTATGCTGTCAGACGTGGAGCTCACCCTAGACCCGTTGCTTCCCGTTCAGCGCGATGCCGTCACCTGCGAGCGGGAACCGCTGCTGGTGTTAGGGGCCGCGGGGACGGGCAAAACGCGCACGATCGAGGCCCGGTTCGCGGGGCAGGTGGAGCGTGGATCCCGCCCCGAGCGGATGCTGTTGCTGGCGGCCTCGCCGGCGCGGGCTGACGCCTCGCGGGCGCGGCTCGAACGTGTGCTCGAAGGGGGCTACGACGAGCTCTTCGTGCTCACGCCGGTCGAGCTGGCCGGCCTGATCCTGCGCGTGGCCGGGCCGGGGGTGGACCCGCTCGAGCCTGTACTTGGGCCGGCTGAGCGGTTCGCGATGTTGCTCGAGGGAATCGCCCGTCTATCGCTCGAGCGCCATGATTTTGGAGGAAACGCGCACGCGTTGCTGGCCGGGTTCGTCCGCCGGATCGACCGGCTGAAGGCGCATTTGGTGGGGGCCGAGGAGTACGCGCGCTGGGCGGCTCGCCTCGCACAGTCCGAGCCAGGCGCGGACGCCGCGGCGGCGGAGGCGGACCTCGCGCTGGAGTTCGCGGAGCTTTATCGGGTCCACGAGCAGATGCTGGCCGAGGCAGGCGCCCGGGACGCCGGCGACCTCGTCCGGGACGCGCTGCGCGTGGTCTCCGACCGGCCGAGCGCGGCGCGGCGGTTCGAGCACGTCCTGGTCGACGACGCACACGACTTCGACCTCGCGTCTTGGACCCTGGCGCGCGCGGCCGCCGCGACGCGGATGACTGTGGCGGCGGATCCCACGCGTCTCGGCGGGGCGTCGTGGCTGCGGGAATTCGGCCCGGCCGAGCCGACGCTGATCACGCTCGAGGCCAGCCTGCGCGTGCCGCGGCGGGTCCTGCGGGCGGCTGGCGCAGTCGTGCCGGTAGCCTGTGGGGCTGCCGGCGTTGAGGGGGAGACAGCGTTCTGGCGCTGCGCCAACGAGCGGGCCCAGGCTCAGTCGGTGGCCGCCGACGTGGAGCGCCTGATCGTGGGCGAGCGCGTGCCTCCCGGGCAGATCGCGGTGCTGGTGCCGTCGGTCTCGCGCGAGGGGGGAGCGGTGGCGGTGGCGCTCGAGGAGCGCGCGCTGGCCCACCGCCTGGTAGGCGAGGCCGCGTTCTTCCGCCGGGCCGAGATCCGGGACGTCCTGGCCTGGTTGCGGTTGCTGGCCGATCCCACCGATGCACCGGCCGTGGTGCGCGCGCTGGCGCGGCCGCCGATCGAGCTGCGCTCAGTGGACATCGCCCGGTGCACGCAGATCGCGCGCCGGCGCAAGCTCGACATGATCGCCGCGCTCGAGGCGGCGATAGAGTCGCCGCAGGTACCGCCCGAGGCGCGCGAGCGGATCCATGGATTCTTGAAGCTGTACCGCCTCGGGATGTCCGGAATCGACAGCACCCGCCCCGATCTGTACGTGCACCGGCTGATCGACCGGCTGGGGCTCCGGCGCCAGCAGCTGTTCGCCGCCCAGCCGGACGTGGTCGAGCGGTTGCGGGCGCTGGGGCGCTTCGGCGAGTTGGCCACGGGGTACGCTCGCCGCGCCCCGCACGCCACGCCCCGCGAGTTCGCCCGCCACGTGGCCGCGGTGGCCGACTTCGGCCTGCGCGAGCACGAGGAACCCGATCTGCTGAGGCCGCAGGAAGTCCAGATCGTCGCGCTTGATCGGGCCGGCGCGCTCGAGGCGGAGCACGTATACGTGGTGGGGCTGCACGCGGGGCTGTCCGTGCCGGCGCCGGAGCCGATTCCGATTCCGGTGGTGGTGGCGTCCGGCAGCTTGGCGGCGGGCACGGGTTCCGGTGCCCACGACGGCCGCACCGCGCTGCTCGGCCAGGCGCTGTATGTGGCGGTCACCCGCGCGCGGCGTCGGGTCGTGATGGCCTATCCGGCGATGGGCGATCGCGGGTCAGCCCTGTTGCCGGCGCCGCCGGTCGAGAGCATGCGGCGCGCGGTGGGCGCGCTCTGGGAGGAGCGCGAGGAGGAGATGTTCGGGCCGGCCGAGACGCTTCATTCGACCTACCGGCTGCTCCGCGACGAAGTTTTGGAAGGCACGATGCGGGCCGGAGGGCGCCTGGCGGAACTCCGGCTCGACACCGACCTCGACGTCTCGCACGCCGTGGTGCGGTATCTCGAGCTGTTGAAGTTGGCCGCGTTGATCGAGCGGCCGGAGGGCCAGTCGCTGGCTGAGGCGGTGCGCGACGTGAACTCGCGGATCCTCCAGGCGGTCACGGCCGAGCAGCGCGAGATCTACACATCGTCGGCTCTGGACGATTACCTGCTGGACGCCGAGCGCGACGCGCGCCGGCGCGCGGCCGCAGTGGCGGCGCGCGACGACCCGTCGGTCGAGGCGTTTCTGCCGTTGCGCGGTGATGGGATTGTTCTATCGGCCTCCGATATCGACACCTACCGGACGTGCCCGTTGAAGTACAAGTTCGCGCGGGTGTTCCGGATCCCCCAGGAGCCGACCGTGCATCAGCGGTTCGGGATCGTCGTGCACCAGGTGCTCGAGCGCTTCCATGCCGGCGCTTCGGGTTCCCTGCCCGAGTTGCTCGGGCTGCTCGACGCAAGCTGGCGCCGAGGCGGGTTCGGCGACTCTGAGGAGGAGCGCCAGCTACGGGGGAAGGCCGCAGTCGCCTTGACGCAGTACCACGCCCGCTTCCAGTCCTCGGAATCGGAGCCGATGTGGTTCGAGCGGGCGTTCTCGTTCAAGCTTGGGCCACACCTGCTGCGCGGCCGGGTCGACCGCGTTGATCGCCTGCCGGGTGGCCAATACGAGCTGATCGACTACAAAACAGGGCGTCCCAAGAGCCCGGGGCAACTGGTGGATGACGTCCAGTTGTCCCTGTACGCCGTGGGGGCGCGGCAGGCATGGAGCCTGGAGGCGTCCCAGCAGGCCTACTACTACGTGCTGGACGACCAGAAGGTGACGGTCCCGGACGATCGCGCAGATCGCTTCGAGTGGATCCAGGAGGTGGCCATGGGGGTGGCGGGAGGGATCCTCTCGCAGGGGTTCGAGCCGACCCCGTCCTTCGCTGCGTGCTCGGTCTGCGACTACCGGCTGGTGTGTCCCGCGGCTGAGGGCTAGGCGAGGCCTGGTGTGCCCTCGCGGCTGGGGGCTAAGCGGGTGCTTGTGCGCCCCGGGGCTGCGGATGAAGGCGGATCCTGGTGTGCCCGGCGGCTGAGGGTTGACGGGGTCGGCTACCCCCGGCCGGTGCCGGGATCGTCGTCGCCCCGCTGGCGCAGGAAGCGCTGAAGCTCGCGGGCGATCGTGTCCCCCGACGGCAGCGGCCCCTCCTGCTCGCTCAGTTCGGGCTCGGCGGCCTGCTCAAGGCGCTCGACGAACGCCTGCACGTCGGGATCGCTCTGCACCGCGAGGTTTACCTGGCGGTCGTAATCGGCGGTGGCTGACTCGAGGTCGCTGGCGTCGACGGCCACCTGGACCAGCCCCTCGAGCTTGCGAACGAGCGCCAGCGCCGCCTTCGGGTTGGGCGCCGCCGCGATGTAGTGCGGGACGGCCGCCCACAGGCTGGCCGAGGGCAGGCCTGATTCCTGGCACGCCGCATGGAGGACGCCCACGATCCCGGTCGGCCCCTCGTAGGAGGACCGGGTCAGGCCCAGGCGCATGACCAGGTCGGTGTCGGTGGCCATGCCGGTGACCGAGATCGGCCGCGTATGGGGGACATCGGCGAGCAGCGCTCCGAGGGTGACGACCAACTGCGTGCCAAGCGCCTCAGCCAGTTCGGTAATGACCCGGCTGAACGTGCGCCAGCGGAAGGACGGCTCGTGGCCGACGAGCAGCACCAGGTCGCGCGGCGCCCGAGGCACGCGCGCCTCGTACAGTTCGACCTCGGGCCAAACGATCTGCCGAGCGTGTCCGTCCACCAGCTTGACCTGGGGCCGCGTGCTCTGGAAGTCGTAGAACTCCTCGGGATCAATGGTGGCGAACCGCTGGCCGCCGAGGGCGCCGGCGACAAACGTGATCGCGCTGGAAGCGGCGTCGGCCGCGTCGTTCCAGCCCTTGAAGGCGCAGATCAGGGCTGGAGCCCTTAGTCCGTCGGGCCGATATTCCCATTTGAGGGGCTGCATCCGACTCAGCGTAGATCATGAGCGGATGAATTCGGCCGATACCACGGTTGTTTCGATCAGCGGCCTGCGCCCGGGACAAGAGGTCAACGGCGTGTTTGCCTGCGTGCGCAAGGACCGGCTGTTCACCCGTTCCGGCGCCCCGTACCTGGCCCTGGAACTGCGCGACCGCAGCGGTGTGATCGAGGCGCGCGCGTTTCGGGACGCGGATGTCCTCGCGGGGCGCTTCGACCGGGGCGAGCTGGTCCGGGTGTCGGGCCGGGTCGAGCGCTTCCGCGAGCAACCGGTCGTGGAGATGGTCGATATCGCGCGTGTGGAGCCTTCGGGCGCTGACCCTGCGTCATTCCTGCCGGTGGCCTACCGCGATCTCGACGAGCTCGACGGCTTCCTTGAGCACCTCGGAGGCGAGGTCTGCGACCGGGGTTACCGGGGACTGCTGGATCGCCTGCTCGCCGACGACGCCCTGCGCGCCGCCTGGCGGCAGGCACCGTGCACTCGATCCGGCCACCACGCCTATCTGGGCGGCCTGCTCGAGCACACGGTGGCGGTGGCGACGCTGGCGGTGGAGGTCTGCCAGCTGCATCCCCGGCTGAACCAGGATCTGCTGCTCAGCGCAGCGATCGTCCACGACCTCGGCCGGACCCGGGAGTTCGTGTATGGCGCGGAAATCGGGGTGTCCGAAGAGGGTCGCCTGCTCGGTCACCTGGTTATCGGCGAGCGGATGATCTCCGAGCGTGCCGGCGGGCTCGACGAGGAGCGCCTCCTCGCGTTGCTGCATTGCGTGCTCTGCCATCACGGCGCGACGGCCGCGCCGGGAGGCCGGTTCGCCTCAGTCGAGGCGCTCACGCTCTATCGGCTCAATGGGCTCGACGCGGGCGTCAAGGGTGCCTTCGAGCATGGGCTCGGGCTCTGAGCCGGCATCCGGTCGAGCACGGCGTCGCGGCCAGGGTCGGCATCCGGTCGCGCACGGCCTCGCGGCCTGATTCGGCATCCGGTCGAGCACGGCCTCGCAGCCTGATTCGGCATCCGGTCGCGCACGGCCTCGCGGCCTGATTCGACATCCGGTCGCGACGCGTAGCATCAGCGCCGGCGCGGCACGGGCCTGGTGGCCCATCCAGTCTTCAAAACTGGCAGGGCCGGGCAGCCCCCGGCTTGGAAGGTTCGATTCCTTCGCCGCGTCGTGGCTGGAAATGGCGGGTTTTCGTAACCGTTCAGTCGTCGGGCTCTGTGGCCGGGATTCCTCGTTGGTGCAGCGCATCTTGCGGTCGTGGACCGCGCCGAGGCGGAGGCGGTCTATGACTCAGGGCGTGAGGCGTGTGTGG
>JAFAZZ010000273.1 GCA_019239375.1 Solirubrobacterales bacterium
GACCGCTGGGAAGTCAACGGACCCTCCTTCACGCCGATCTGGCCCAGCTGGCGCATGAAAGGCAGTGAGGAGCGATCGTTCGAGGGAGGGTTGCAGAATGCGCGGGCAGCTGACGGCTTGTTGCGGTCGCGCCTCAATGGAGAAGCATCGCCACTCCCGTCTCGGTTCCGCTGGCCGGCGTCATCGAAACCGACCGCACTCGATTAGCGTGTCAATGTGTCCGTGGTTTCGGCCGCTGACCGGGGCGCGGTCCTTCATGGTGCGAGCGACGGGTCGCATCAACCGGTCCGCGTCCATGCGGAGGCGGAGCCGGGCACCGGGGTCAGTCGTAGGTGACGAGCACCAGCTTGCGGAATCGAAGCAGATCGTCGCGGTCGGCACCGATAACCGGGAGGCACACGACGGTGACCGTGATCTCCGGCTCCGCGACGGCCCGCAGCGCCTCGGTCACCTCCAGGGTGAGGGCGATCGGCGTCAGGGGATGCGGACGACGCCGATCGAAGCTGTGCAACGGCCCGGTGGGGACGTCGCAATGGCCGAGATCACCCCAGCACTTGCCGTGGGCGAACAGCGAGAAACCGCCGGCAAAGCCCGGCGCGTCGCGCCCGCTCTGCTCATTCGCTTCGGAGTTGTTGAGGTACACGAGGGCGTGGTACGAGGGCCCATCATGCAGCACATCGTGGAACTCGAGATCAGCACGCTTGTACGGTGCCTGCGGATGCTGAGGAACCGGAATCGGTGCTGAGGTCCAGATCTGCATGTCAGCCTTCGTTCACAGCGGTCGGGCCCGGCACGTCGACGCCTGTCCCGGCATACTCGTAGCCCAGCTGCGTCACGTCCAGCGTGTGCTGGACCGTCATCCCGTTGGGCCGAAGTCCCACGTTCAGAAGCCCCGCGCCGGGGAGCGCGCCCGGATTTTGGTGCTGCCATAGGCGCCAGGCGCGATCGATCATGACGTGATGAGCGAAGAACAGCGGATCGTAGGCTGCCCACTGGATGTCCTGCATGATGCCTCCGACCCACACGTGGACGTTGTCATGGACCCCCTCGAGCGCACTCTGGAACGCAGCAAAGCTCGGCTGCGCCATAGCCCTGTCGTAATCGTTGCGGTAGGGCAGCGGCGGCACACCTGGGTTCTCGCCCGGCGCCCTCGGCGGAGCCTCCTGCGACTGGCCCGACCGATAGATGGTGACCTCGCGCACCAGGAGCGGGTTGTCCGGCACGGCGGGGTCGTCCAGATAAGCCGCAGGAATCGAGTCAGTCACGGTCCAGTCCCACCAGGGAAGCGTGACCCCCGGAACGATCGCCTGCAGTGCCAGCTCGAAGTAATAGAGATACTGTCGATGCCACGGCAGGAAGAGCGGCGTGTGGTGCTCGCACCAGTTGAACGGCTCACCGTGCCAGCCCGCAAAATACGAGAAGCCCCGCTCATCGCGCAGCTGCATGGCTCCCGCGAACGCCTGGCGGAGGTCGGCAAGCTCGCCATCGGTGAGCTTGTCGATGCTCTTGCGGAGCGCGAGCGTGTCCCGTACCGACGGGCCAGGCACGGTGACCTGGAGGGCCATGCGCGTACTCTTACACCCAGGCTATGAGCATTGCAAGGATGATTTCGCGACCACCAGCTTCGTACCGCTAACGAAGGCGCGAGCACAGCTGGGGCCTTGGGCCTGCGTCGCCAGCGCGACGCTAAGACCCTGGCCACGACTTCCGTCGTCCCTCTCGACTGCCCGCGCGGCCTGAGCGAGACCGTCGGACGTCGAAGGCGATCTCGAAATGGCTGGGCCGTTGCCAGGGTGGTGACGCCGGCGTTGCGATGCGATCGCCCCTGTGCTGGACCTGGTGGCGGTCCAAAACCGGCTGAGGAGAAGTAGCCGAGGGTGTAGGGCCAGCTGTCGGTCCGTAGTAGCCCGCTGACGAGAGAAGGTCAAGCAGATCCAGGCGGCGCGTGGCGGCGCTTTCGACCCAAGTCCTCAGATCTGCTCGAAGCCCAGCGGCCTGCATGGTAGGGTCCCGCCATCTCTACCGGCGAGGGATTCAACCGCAATCACCTTCCAGGGGTCATCGTCGACCTCCCAACCGCGGCTTCGCCAGCGGTCCGCGCCGACATTCGGTCTACGACGGCCGGTGATCCCGTGCGACGCTGTACCCACTTCTCACTTTCCCTCAGCGCCTCACGTCGGTTGTGCCGCTGGGTCGCATGGAACATCGACGGCACGACCAAGGTCGATACCGCGCAGGACCGCCGTAAGTTCGAGCTGGATCCGGCCTACGAGCCGGACGCTCAGGTCGGCGCGGCAGTCTACGCGGACAATCCGCTCGATCAAGGGCACATCGCGGCATTCTCGGATGTTTCCTGGGGTGACCCGAGCGTCGCGGCGCAGGCCCGGAGGGAGTCGTGCTACTTCAGCAACATCACGCCCCAGCTCGATTCTTTCAATCGGTCGGATATGAAGGGCATTTGGGGCCAGCTCGAGAACGAGATCGCTAAGGAGAACAAGCTCGAGAAGCAGAGGCTCAGCGAATTCGGCGGTCCGATCCTGGGCGATCATGACTTGGACTATCGCAACGTTCTAGTACCGCGCGAGTTCTGGAAGCTGGTCGTGTTCGTCGATGACGGAGCGTTACGAGCTAAGGGTTTCCGGCTGACCCAGCGAGACCTCGACGGCGAACTTGGGTTCCTGCCATTGGACCAATTTCGCGTCTATCAGCAAGCCATCGCCGAGATCGGCCAAGAGGTAGGCCTTGATTTCGGGATCGTGACTCAGGCAGACACTGCGCCCCCTCCGTCTGCGGACGCGTTACTCGTCCGCCCGTCGCGTCTTCGCAGGATCGATCGCCTAGCCGACGTCAACGTCGCAGGCTGGTGAGCACTCCCGAACCCGCTCTTCGTCCCGCTCGAGATTCCGCGTAGAAGGGTCGCGGATGGAGGCGCGCACGGTCGGGCTGGGTGCGGTATTTCTCCGGCCGTTCGTCGCGTCCACGGTCGAGTCACCAGGAGAGGACAGGCTTCCGTCCGGATCCGCCCCGACCCACACCGGAGCGGGCTGAGCCCGACCTCGTGGCAATGTCATGTCCGTCCCCGCCGGTGTGGCTCCACCACTGGCCGGTCGGTCAAATCGGGATGCCCCTGACACACGCTGTCGCACACGGCAACCAGCTCGCGTTTGGCCGGGCAGTGGCTGGGGACGATGCCAAGGTGTCATTACCTGCTCTCGGAAAGATCTACCCGTTCCAGCGCAGCCTCTGGGCGGCGGTCTTTGCGAGGTACCTGCCGTTCCGACGGTGCATCACCGATCAAGCGGCTGCGCCGCTTTGACCAAAGCCGCTCGTCACCGGCTCGTGCGTATCAGCGCACAATGACTGGACCGAGTCGAGTTGTGCAGGTCCCTAGCCTCCTGGTCTTCTAGGATCGCCAAACACGGTTGCATCGTGGCGGTCGTGCTGGTAGGAATTCCCCTATGAAGCTTCGCCGAGTGCTGCTCGCCGTGGCACTCATAGCGCTGCACGCGTGGCTCATCTCGATGCTCGCCGGGGGTCCCGCTGACCCCTTCGACGGAGGAGGCGGCGCCTCTTCGGATGCTGCGCAAACCGTGCATGACTTCCCTGACGCTCGTGATCTGCCGCCCGCCGGCTGGAGCGGCCCCGTCTTCCATCTGAGCCAGAACTATCCGCTGAGCATGCCGGCCTCAGGCGACGAGCCATGGCTCCAGTACGATTTTCGCACTCAGACCGTTGACTATTTGGGAGCCATCCTCGCCTACGCTTTGGATGGAAATGTGGCCGTCGACTTCCAGGGTCAAAATAATGCGGTGCGGACGTGGTACCACGCGCCGTGGCTGCATGCCAACACCCACAAAGGCCGCGAGTTCATTCACGGGCTGACACGGGAACGCGATTCCCCGCCCCACTCGCTCGCTCCGACCCAGAGCCAACCTGTTGAGAACTGGGCGGTCAGTATGTATAACCCGGCCGGAGGGTATGTGCTTGGCCGGGTCTGGGCAAACCGCGATGCACCAGACCCGACGAACGCGCGCTTCCCGGTCGGCACGGTCGCGTTCAAGCTCATCTTCACAATCGCTACCGTCGCCGAGGTCCCGCTTCTCAAGAACGATCTTGAATGGCAGGCCGACATCAACCGAGCGACGGATGCTGGGCCTCGCCCGACACTCCGACTGTTGCAGGTCGACGTTGCCGTCCGTGACAGCCGCGCAGATGCGACGACTGGATGGGTCTTCGGTACGTTCGTATATGACGGAAATGCACCAGGCGCGTCGGCCTGGGATAGGCTCGTACCCCTAGGGGCGATGTGGGGAAACGATCCTCAGCAGCTCGGGACCAATGGTCCTCTCACACAGACCGTGGTCAATCCGGCCGCTCGGGGGCTAGTCCAACATCTGGGATATGAGGGCAGGCTCAATGGTCCGATTGATAATCCGGCATCGTCATGTCTCTCGTGTCACTCTATGGCGCAAGTAACGCCCGATCTCTCTCAGCCGACGCTCCCCGCCGTACCGCCCGCTGGGGCAAGTCCCGCCACCATCGCTCAGTACTTTCGGAATATCCCAGCGGGAACGCCGTACACCGCCGGGGACGAATCGCTGGATTACTCGCTACAACTACAAAACGGCATCGCCAACTGGGCGCAAGCGACGGGCGTGAAATTTCCACCACCGGCCGGACCCAGGGGACTCGAACCTCGCAAGCTGGCACCAAGCGAGGGCGTGAGGATTACGCCGATCGGTCGGTAGGGACGCGCTCGCCGTCGAGGGACGCCGACCGCTCCGGACCTACGAAGGACGCCCCCGCTTTACATCGGCGAGGGCTCAGACGCGCTTCCCGGCGAGCTCCCCGTAAGGCGCCTTCGCCAACGCCCTGCCGTCGCTGCGGGATCGTGGTAGCGTTGGTTTTTGAGGGTTTGCGCGCGTTGGCTTTCGCGTGTCAGGCCGGTCGAGGCTTGCACGGTAAGCGGCAACTACCTTCCCCCGACTGGACCGGAATGAGCTAGCCGAGCGGTTCACGTGGGCGGTGTGGGATGGCCGACCGGCCATCGATGACGGTGATCCGGACGGCGCTCGCCGAGCAGCCCACCGGCGAGCGCCCGCTGGCCAGCTCACCAGCGCCCTCACCGCCAATGGACGCCACGCCGGGGCACAAACCGGCCGAACCTACTGTCGAGGCTCCGAGGAAAGGTGCAGAGCGTTGGGTCCGCGACGATTCACTTGGAGGTGGCGGTGGCAAAGGTGACGGTAAGCGAGGCGGGATACGGACCATCCCAGGCCATCTGGCCGGCCCGGCCTCCCGCGCGGGCGACCCGCGGACCCTCGAACAGCGCGACCGCCAATGCGGGCAGGTGGACTCGATTGATCTCGCGGCCGAAGCACATGTGCAGCCCGTGGCCGAAGTGCAAGTAGTCCTCGAAGGGACGGTCGATCCGGAACTCGTCCGGCGCCGAAAACGCCAGCTTGTCGAACATCGCCGACTGAGTCGCGACCAGGACGGTCGAGCCCCCACGAAACCGCGTGGCGCGTCGTGTGCCTGCGGCCAGCGTGCACTCAGCGGCGCAGGAACGCAGTAGCGCCCAGGTCTGGGGCTGGAAGCGCAGCGCCTCGAACACATACCTTCCTACTAGCTCCTGATCCCCGGCCCGGGCGGCCTGTTGGGTGCGCTCGAGCTCGCTCGGCCGGCCCAGAAGCTCGTTGACGGCGCCGGCGAAGGCCTTCGAGACGGTGGGGATCCAGCCGGCGATCAGACCGATCAGGTTGTGCCGAACCGCGATGTCGTGCAGGCCGCCCTCCTCGGGAGGGTGCTGCAGCAGGCGCGTCAGCACATCGTCAGGTACCCGGTCTCCCTCGTTGAGCGCGGCTCGGCGGGTCGCGATCTGGGCGTCAAGGTAGGGGCGCATCTCTGCTGCGGCGGCAAGTGCCCGCTGGCGCGGCGCGGCGCTGTTGGTGACGTTGAGGAAGATCTGCTGGAAGATCTCGCGCGACCAGCGGACCTGGGTGGCCGTGTCGGGACCGGACGTGCCGAAGTACTCGGCGATCACCCGATCGACGGTGGGATCGACGAGTTGGCTGACGATGTCGATCTCGCCGTCGGCGGCGGCGACATGATCGCGCGCGGCGGCGAGCGTCGCGGCGGCCAGGCGTGGGACGTCGGCGGGGCGGATCGCGCCGCGTAATGCGGCGTGGTCGCGCTGGTACAAGGGAGTGTCATCCAGACCGAGGATGAACGGGCCCGAGATCTCGCTCATCTTGCGGTTGTAGAAGGGGACGGTGAAATGTGAGTGATCGGCGAGCACCGCACGGACGTCGTCGGCGCGGGTGACTACCCCGAATCGGCGGGTCGCGATCAGGGGACGCACGCGGCGCAGGAGCGCAAAGATCTGGCGGCTGTGGTTCTCGAGCGCCTGGCTGAGCGCGGAAGACACACGCTGGCGGAGGACGTCGTTCACGCTAGGCCACGACCCCATCGGCTATCGCCGCGAGCGCAGTGATCCCGGGCACGAACAGGTACTCGCCGCCGCGCGTGGTCGTGAACGGCCCCTGCGGGGCGAGGAAGAACGGAGGGTCGCCCTGGATCGTCATTTTGCCCGAGGGTCCGCCGAGGAGGAAGTCGGTGTCATTGCCGAGATGAAAGCTGTTGCCATCATTGAGCCATTGGCGCTGGATGCTCTCGAACTGGCGCGAGATGCTGGCGTTGAAGCACACGAACACCAGTCCTCGCTCCTCGCCGTCGTCCTCGGTGACCCCGGGGGGCAGCTCGGGGCCGTAGGGCATGCCCCGGCGGATGATCCGGTGGCGGAAGGTGAGCTTCCCGTCGAACCCGAGCGCATCGCGAGGATTGCTGCGCCGGATGTGTGCTCCGATCGGGCACCGGCTTCCCGTTGGATCAACCGCGTAGCGAAAGTCGTTGGCGCCCGGCGCCTTGGGGTCGAACTCGGGCGGCGGCGCGGACGGCGCGTTGACGAGCGGCGCTCCGTTCTGCCAGCGCCCGACGATCTTGGCCATCAGCTTGTCGTTGTCGCGAGCTGCATAGAAGCGGCTGGCTTCGAACACGGTGCGCCTGAACAGGGCGACGTCCTGGCGCACCTTTCGCCACACCATGTACGTGCTGTTCCGCCCCAGTGGATCTGCCGGCGCGCTCGGCAATCGGTGCTTCGGATCGGTGCGCGATTCCTCGTCCTCATGCCCGAGGATGAACTCGCCGAGAGCGAGCGGCCGCCATCCGTTCGCCTGGGGGACGCCTTGGCCTGGAACGCGGTCGGGATCAGTGACCCCCTCGATGGCCGGTTGTGAGAACCCATCAGCGAAGCCGAAGTGCTCCCGCTGGCGGCTGAACATCTGCGTGTGCTCCTCGAGAATCGTCGACAGGCCGCCGTTGCGTTGAAGTCCGTCACGCAGCTCGGCGAGGGCCGTTTCCAGAGCCGAGGAGTCCAGGGCGTTGATCGTGACCAGCATGTGCGCCTCGCCGCTCCCCAGCCCGGGGTCCCAGTGCGCGGGGGCGCTGTCCTCGAAATCGCCAAGCTCGGCGGCCCGGGCGGCCATGCCCTGGCGGAACTCGGTTGAGAAAGTCTCGATCGTGGTGTCCGGGACGCCGAGCGCGGCCAGCCCAGGTCTGGTCAAAGCGAGGTTCAACGTCGCATCCGGACGTCCGCCGTCCCAGTGGACGGCGGTGGTCACGCGATCAACGAGGTCGCTGAGCCAGGCACGCCCCCGCGCGGCGTCGCCGACGCCGATGAAAACGTACGAGGTGTGGCGGTAGCGGTTCCCGTACGCCTTCAGGATGTCGCCCTGGATGTCGGCCAGGTCAATCGAGGTGGCGCTCATGCTCCGAACTCCTCGAGGAACGCCTGCTGCAGGGCCCCCGGTTCCATGCCCTGGCTGCGCACCGCAAACGCGATCGTGTGGGCACGCACATCCAGCGCGCGCTTGACGGTGGCCACGTCCGCGGCCGGGTAAGCGGAGAAGAACAGGCCCGTCTGGATCTGGTTGTGCTTCAGGTAGGCCTTGAGCGGCTCCCCAACCGCCGGCAGGGGCGCGCCGACGCAAGAGCCCCAAATCTCCCCGGCCTGAGCGGCCAGCTTCTCGCACATGTCATCGAGGAAGCGCTCGAGTGGGCCGTCGAACGTGGCCGAGAACAGCAGGTAGGGGGAAGGCAGGTGCTCGGGCCGGGGCTGGCTGGGATCGTTGACGAAGTCGGGGATGATCACCCAGCGCGCGAAGTGGGTCGCGTCGACCCGGGCGAACGGGCTCGGGCGCCGCGGCAGGCTGCGCAGATACGCGCGCAGCGCGTCGACTCGGTCAGGCACGATCGGCGCGAACACCGTAAGCGCGTACATCTGGCCCGCGGTGTTCGTGGTCAGAGGCACGACTGGCTCTCCGACAGGAGCCTTTGCCAGGCCACAGTAAAGCTCTCAGGTGACATCTCTGACGCCTGCCGGCGTAGCGCAGCGACCTTCGGCTCGAGTTCCAGCGCCGCGAGCACCGTCGTCGTCGTGGCCGCCGGATAGGCGGAGTAGTAGTGGTCCGTTTCGTATGCGTTGCGCGAGATGTAGTCCTTGAACGGACCTGCCGGCAGAGCGTGGGGGAAACCGTACGAGCTCCCCCAGAACCCCCACATCCCGAGCGTCAGGACGTAGGAGAAGGCATCGATGTACTCCTCCCAACCCCCGTTGAAGTTGCTCTCGAAGTACAGGTGCGCAAAGCGCAGTCGTCGCTCCGACTGCTCGCCGTTGCCTGGTAACCGGCTCACTAGCGACCACCGAGCGACATGGATGAACGAGAGTTGCTTCAGCGTCTTAAGCGAGCCGCGCCCTCGGCGGATCAACATAAAGAACAGCGGCAGCCAGACCGGGCCCCACCACCTGACAGCGCTAAACACGGTAAGCGCGACGGCCTGACCATCGACGTTGCGAGTCGAGGTGCCAGACGCAGCCGATGCGGCCGTCGACGGGACGCCGCTCATGTCTTCACTCCCCGCGCCCATTTCCTGCCCCTAGAGTGACAGAAACTGACAATCGCCGCATCCTCAGCGAGGCGAGGGTACCAACTGGCCCCAAGCCACCGCGAGATTGCCTTTGAGGCGAATCGTCCGACATCGTCGGTGGCGCCGTGGCGCGGGCTGCTCGAGACGGTGCAGCCCATCCTGCGCTTCAGTGGGCGCGCCTCTGTCTCGCGCGCATTCCGAGCCGGGCCGGGTCGTGAAGTATCGGTTGCGCAGCGCCATCCCCTCGCCAGGCCGACGCCCACGTTTGACCTCTGACGCCGCGGCCGGGACGCCGAGCCAGCCTGAGCGTAAGGCATCGGGACAGCCAGACACACAGCCCCATCGGC
>JAFAZZ010000343.1 GCA_019239375.1 Solirubrobacterales bacterium
GGGAACGGCATCTGGCCGGCCTGCGTTTCAATGAGATGGTGGCGTCCGGCGAGGTGCGCGCGCCCCTCGTGATCGGGCGCGACCACCTCGACACCGGCTCGGTCGCCCCGCCCCAGCGCGAAACCGAGTCGATGGCCGACGGATCGGACGCGATCGCCGACTGGCCGCTGCTGAACGCTCTGGTGAACACGGCGTGCGGGGCGAGCTGGGTGTCGATCCACCACGGTGGCGGGGTCGGCATGGGCAAGTCGATCCACGCCGGCCAGGTCTGCGTGGCCGACGGGAGCGAACTCGCCGCCCGCCGGATCGAGCGCGTGCTCAAGGCCGATCCGGGGCTAGGCGTGGTGCGTCATGCCGACGCCGGCTATGACCTCGCGGTGGCGGCGGCACGCTCGCATGGTCTGCGCGTCCCAATGCTGGCCGAGTGAGTCGGCGGCGGCGCCAGACCAGCCGCGGCAGACCCGTGCCCACGCCCATCATGCATAACGCAGCCAACCGCCCCGCCCCCGCCGACAGCCACGCCCACCATGCATAACGCAGCAAACCGCCCGGCCAACGCCCACAGCCACGCCCACCATGCATAACGCAAGAAACCGCCCCGCCCCCGCCCACCATGCATAACGCAGCAAACCTCCCCGCCCCGCCGCCGCCCCGGCAACATAAGCATCGACCGAATGCTTATCTTGCCAAGAGCCTCGGTGGCGCAGGTGGTTTGGCGAGTTATTCAGGTGGCCGGGGCGCACACACAGGTGGCCAGACCGCGCCGAGCTCACGAGGCCAGGGCGCGCGGAAGTCAGCCGGCCGGGGCGCATATCCAGGCGGCCAGACCGCGCGGAGTCCAGAAGGCCAGAGCGCGCGGAGTCCAGAAGGCCAGGGCGCGCGGAGTCCAGGCGGCCAGACCGCGCGGACCCCAGGCGGCCAGACCGCGCGGAGGTCGGCCGGCCAGGCGGCCCCGAGTTCACCTGGCCGCGGCGCGCCGAGGCGCGCGTGAGCACCTCGTTCGACAACGCCGCGCAGGTGCTCACGCCCCCCGAGCCGAACCTGCCGTACCTGCGCACCAACCGCGCCGGCGAGATGCGTCTGGACCCTGGCGGCTTGACCGCCGGCGAGGACGGCCGGATCGCCGCACTCGAGGCCACGAGAACAGCCGACCTCCATGTGGACGCCACCGACTGCGCGCTCCTCCCCGGTCTGGTCGACTGCCACACGCACCTGCCCTTCGCCGGCTGGCGCGCCCAGGAGTATGAGCAGAAGGTCACCGGCGTCCCCTACGAGGAGATCGCCCGCGCCGGCGGAGGCATCGCCTCGTCCGCCCGCGCGCTGCGCGAGACCCCCGACGACGCCGTCCTGCAACAGGCCGCCGACCTAGCCACCGAGATGCTCGCCCACGGGACCACGACGTTCGAGTGCAAGTCCGGCTACGGACTCTCGCGGGACGGCGAGCTGCGCGCGTTGAAGCTCGCCGCCGAGCTGCGAGCCCGCGTCCGCCAGCAAACCACCCGGACGGCGCTGCTGGCCCACGCCGTGCCCGAGGGCTACACCGCCAAGACGTGGATGGACGAGGTCGAAGCCATGACGCCGGCAGCCGTCGACACGGGCGCCAGCGCGCTTGACATCTTCGTCGAGTCGATCGCCTTCGACGTCGAAGATCTCGATCGGCTCGGCAAGCTGGCGGCGGGTGCGGGCGTCGCCCTGCGCGCCCATGTCGAGCAGTTCTCGACGATGCGCTCGGTTCCCGTCGCCCTTAGACACGATGCGCGCTCGCTCGATCATCTTTCGGCCATCCACCCCGACGACATCGGCCCGCTGGCCAGCTCGAACACGGCAGCGGTTCTGCTGCCCGGCGCCGAATTCATGGGCGCCGAGGCGACCGCGCCCGCTCGGGACCTGGTCGACGCCGGCGCGATCGTCGTGCTCGCCACCGACGCCAACCCAGGTACCTCGCCGGTCTTCTCGCTGCCGTTGATTGTCGGCCTGGGCGTGCGCCGCTACGGCCTCGACACGCGTGAGGCGCTGCTCGCGGTGACCCTCAACGCCGCCTATGTTCTCGACCACGCTCACGACCTTGGGTCGATCGAGGTCGGCAAGCGCGCCGACCTCGTCCTGCTCGACTCGCCCAGCGAGCACATGGCCTACCGCCTCGGCCACAACCCCGTCGCGGCCGTGTTCATCGCCGGCCAGCCCGCGTACGTGCGCTCGGACGCCGAGTGGCGGATCACGCCAGCCCCGTAAGCCGCAAGGGGGAGGCCTTCCCGCTCGGCGCGTGCGTCACCCTCGCGCAGCTCGAACAGGACCCCCATCCGATCCTCGCACGCCTACGAGAGCACGAGCCGATCTCGTGGCTGCCAGTCTTGGACGGCTGGCTCGTGACCCGCTACGACCTCGCGCGGACGGTCATGCGCGACGCGGCCACATTCACGGTCGATGATCCGCGCTTCAGCACCGCGCAGGTCGTCGGCCCGAGCATGCTCAGTCTCGACGGCGAGGCGCATGATCGCCACCGCGCCCCGTTCGCCGCCCCGTTCAGGCACCGCGCGGTCCGCGAGCGCTTCGCCGACGCCGCAGCCGCCGAGGCCGACCATCTGATCGATGACTTCGCCGCCGCCGGCTCGGCCGAGCTGCGCCGCTCGTTCGCCGGCCCGCTCGCGGCTTCGATCATGGCGCGCGCGCTCGGGCTGCAGCAAACCGAAGTCAAAGCGATGCTCGGGTGGTACGACGGGATCGTGGCTGCGGTCACCGAGATCACCGCCGGCCACGATGTGCCCGCCTGCGGCCGCGAAGCGTTCGCTGCCCTGCGCGAGCGCCTGCACGCGGCGATCAGCGGCGACCCCGAGACATCGCTCCTCAGTGCCGCCGCCGCGGTAGACCACGGGCTCGCCAGCGAGCAAGTCGTCTCCAACGCGGGAGTCCTGCTGTTCGGGGGCATCGAGACGACCGAGGGCATGATCGCCAACGCGCTCCTGCACCTTCTCGAGCGCCCCGACGCGCTCGCCCAAGCCCGGGCTGATCCGATACACCTTGACGCCGCCATCGAGGAGTCGCTTCGGCTCGAGCCCGCCGCGGCCGTGATCGACCGTTACGCGACAACCGACTTCAAGCTCGCCAACGCCCTCATCAAGCGAGGCGACCTGGTCCGGATCTCGATCGCCGCGGCCAATCGCGACCCGGCGGTCTTCCCGCGTCCGGAGCAGTTCGACCTCGCCCGGCCGCGGCCACGGGGCCACCTGGCGTTCGCCCAGGGGCCGCACGTCTGCCTCGGCATCCACCTTGCGCGACTCGAGGCACGCACCGGCATCGCCACGGTCCTGCGCCGCCTGCCGAAGCTGAGACTGGATCCGGATCGGCCGGCAAGCATCCGAGGGCTCGTGTTCCGAAAGCCGGCCGAGCTGAACGCCCTCTGGTAGGCGGCTCGCCGCGGGCCATGACATAGTTCCCGCCGGGTGCGACTGAAGCGAACAGCCGCCGGCGCGGCGGTCCTGCTGAGCGCTGCGGTGGCGGTGACGCGCGCGGGCCCCGTGCACGCGGCGGGGACGCCTCCGACCGCCGCTCCGGTGAGCCCCGACATCATCGTCAACGTCGGCAGCGCTCCGTTCGGCCGTCCTGTCGCGCCCGGGTTCGTCGGCTGGTCCTTCGAGTTCCCGGCCGTCCGCCACTACACCGGCTCCAATCCCGGCGCCATCAATCCGGTCCTCGTCCAACTCATTCGCAACCTCTCCCCTGGGCAGTCGCCCGTGCTGAGGATCGGCGGCAACAGCACCGACGCGACGTGGTTCCCGGCGCCCCACGTGAAGCGGACACCGGGGATCCACAATACGATCACGCCAAGCTGGCTCGCCACCACCAAGGCGCTGGCCCAGCAGACCGGTGGCCGGCTGATCCTGGGACTCAACTTGAAGCTGGACAGTGGTGTCGAGATGGCGGCCGAGGCGCAGGCATTCCGGACCGGCATCGGCGCGCAGCGCATCGCGGCGTTCGAGATCGGCAACGAGCCCGAGCTCTACACGATCGCGCCGTGGTACTACGCAGGGCCGGGCCAGAAGGCGGTCTATCCGCGCGGCCGCGGCTTCAACTTCGCGGCCTACGCGCGCGAGGTGACCGGCTTCGCCAAGCTGCTGGGTTCGAGCCCGCTCGCCGGTCCGGCCACCGGCAGCCAGGTCTGGCTGTCCAAGCTCCCGAAGGTGTTCGCCGCCGAGCCCGGGCTGCGGATGGTCACCTACCACCGCTATCCGCTGATCCGCTGCTTCACCAACCCCGGCGACCCGCAGTACCCCAGCATCGTCAACCTACTCGCGCCCGTCTCCTCGCGCGCGCTGCTCCAGGGTGCGGCGCCGTACATCGCGCTCGCGCACCGTCACGGTGCGGTGTTCCGGCTCGACGAGCTGAACTCGGTGGCCTGCAAGGGGCAGTGGGGCGTCAGCAACGCGTTCGCCTCGGCGCTGTGGGCGCTCGACACCCTGTTTTCGATGGTCCAGGCCGGCGTCGACGGCGTCAACTTCCACACGCTTCCGCAATCGGCCTACCGACTATTCACCACCCAGGACGTGAACGGACGCTGGGTCGCGGGCGTGAACCCCGAGTACTACGGGCTGTTGATGTTCACCCTTGCCGCGCCTCCCGGCTCGAGGCTGCTCCCGGTCTCTACGCCGAAGAGCCCGGATGTGCGCGCGTGGGCCACCCGGTCATCGACGGGCGTGGTTCACGTCGTGCTGATCAACGACAGCGCCACCACGGCTCACGTGGTCGGAGTGCCCGCGCCGGGGTCGGCGTCCGCGGGCCTCCTCGAGAGCCTGATCGCGCCCGACCTCAGCGCCACCAGCGGGGTCACGTTGGCCGGTCAGAGCTTCGCTGCGGAGACCTCAACCGGCGAGCTCGAAGGACCTCAGCAGGTCCTCCAGCTGACGCCCGCCGAGGGCCAGTATCTAGTCAGCCTCGCGCCCGCGAGCGCCGCGATGCTGACGCTGGCTCCGCCTTCGTGAGCCTGAGCTTCACGTCCCGCTGTCGATCAGCCGGTTCAGCTCACGCGACAGCAGCGTGAGGCGAGCCTCTTTGATCAGCGGCATCTCGTGGCGCCGCCGGCGGACGTTGTCGAGTTCGATGTCGGCAAGCACGAGCGCCGGCTCACTCATCGGCGCATGGACCACGTCGTTCCCCCACGGATC
>JAFAZZ010000390.1 GCA_019239375.1 Solirubrobacterales bacterium
TAAGCGAGGAAGCGCAGCGACGGTCGGTCGGCAAAGTGCAGGTCATCGATCAGGATGGCCAGCGCGCCGCTCTGCTCGCGGTGTGGGCGCGGGCCAGCGAGGTGCTGCGTGATTTGGAAGAGACCGTGGATTAGTGGGTACTGGCGCCCGTCAGCCTCGGTCGATCCGCGCCCGATGTCAGCGCGCAGCGCCGTTTCCAGCGCAGCCGCATCTTGCCGCAGTGGGTCGTCGTCGTCCAGCAAGATGCGCAGCGGTTCGAACAGCCGCATGGCCAGGCAGAAGGGCCACTCGCGCTCGAGTTCCGCGCCGGCTGCGCTGAGGACGCGCATCCCCGATTCGCGCGCGATGTCGTGCGCCGCTGCGAGCAGCCGAGACCTTCCACCGCCCGGCGGCGCTTCGATGAACACCGTCCCGCCGCTGCCCCTGGCGGCGGCGCCCAGGCATTGCCTCAGCACCGCAAGCTCGCGGTCGCGCTCCACCAGGCCCTCCGGGACAAGTCCGCTGTTGCGGCTCGAAGCGACAGGCGTGATCGTGCGCATTACCACGGGCATCGGCGCGACACTGCCCAATCTTGAGTGCCGCAGCCGCGAATCTTCGGCTGATCTTCAGTGGGACTCAGGTCGTGGCCCATAATGGTGGTGTGATGGCTCATGGACGAACCACACAACCGGGCGCGCCTGCGCGCCGCCTCCGCTTGCTCGAGCTGTCTCCGGCCACACTCACCGTCGCGGTCCTCGCCTTGGCGGGTGCCGACTGGGGTTCCCAGCTCGCCGGGGATTCGCTCATCCCGGGCGGTCCCCTGGACGAGATCGCGCATCTGCTCACCACGTTGCTGGTGTTTTGGGCGATCGGATCGCGCGCTCGCGCGCGCTTTCTGGTGCCGGCAATGGTCGCCTCCGTGGCGATTGACCTGGATCACATCCCGGGTCGCCTGGGCGCAGATTGGCTCACCGCGGGCACCCCGCGTCCATACACGCACTCGCTGCTGGCGATCTTGGTCGTCCTGGCCACCGCCGTGCTCTGGCCTCGCCGTCGCGACGTGCTGCTGGGCGTGGCCATCGGCTTGGCCATTCACTTCTGGCGTGACATGGCCGAAGGCGGAAGCGCTGTGTCACTCCTGTGGCCGATCTCGTACCACCCGTTCCAGTATCCCCACGGAGTGTATGTCGCCGTCGTCGCCGCGTTGGTGCTGATCGACACGACACTGTGCGTGCGTCGCAGGAGGACAGTCGGTCACCGCGGCGGCTGGCGAATGCCCGCGCCGCAGTCAGAGAATTTGTAAGACCGCGCGAAGACTTCCGGCGGACCCTATTGCTTCGGGGCGAAGCTGCCGATGAATACCTCGTAGCCGCCATTGCCTAGATCGGCTCGTCGGCAGGTTCGGCTGCAACCAACCATGCTTTCGAGAACCGGACAGCCAAAGCTGCTCGGCTGGCTCGCGTGCGCCCTGATGACGTCGGGGCTGACGATCGGGCTATGCGGATGCGGCACGACCACGCAGCGGGCTCAACGCCCGATCGTATCCTCGGCACCGGAGCGTCCGGAGGCGATAGGGCCGGGGAAGCGCGAGCCAATGCCGGTCGGCAACATCCCCGGCTGGCGGCAGGTCTTCGCCGATGATTTCCAAGGGCGTTCGCTGGACACGTCCAAGTGGCGCCTGTACTGGGGCACGCCGGGTGGAGATCCAGCTGGATGGTTCGATCCACATCACGTCACGGTGTCTGACGGGATGCTCGTGATCAGCGCCTATCGCGACCAGCGTGATCATGGCGGGTGGGCCACCGGTGGACTGTCGAGCAGTGTCGGGCTCGTGCAGACGTATGGCAAGTACCTGGTGCGCTTTCGCGTCGATCAAAGCGTTGGTGTGACTTTCGCTGCACTACTTTGGCCCGCCGACAACTCTTGGCCGCCGGAGATTGATTTCAGCGAAGGGAACGGCAGCGGACCTGTCGGCACTTTCGCGACCGTTCATTACGGCAGGCATGACTCGCGATGGTCGGCCGGATTGCCAGATCTAAACCTCACTCAGTGGCACACGCTCGGGGTGCAATGGACGAAGGGAAAGCTCGAGTACACGATCGACGGCCGGATCTGGCAGACGATGAACGGTGACTTCGTGCCGACCGTGCCGATGGTGCTCGATCTCCAGACCCAGACGTGGCCTTGCGGCAGTTGGGCTCGATGCCCCGACGCCAGCACGCCTCGCGTCGTGCGGATGTACGTGGACTGGGCAGTCGCCTACGCGCCGGACGGCAAGACGCCGTGAGCGCAGAGCGACGGCGGCCCGAAATGTCGATCTTAAGCCGGAGCGTACGCGACGACCCAGTCGACGTCGAGGTTGACGTGGGACGGCGTGCCGGCGCTCGGACACTGCTCCCACGTGGAGGTTCCGCACCCCCAGCCTTGCGTCTGGATGTCGAGGACCATCGGGATCGACGGCACATTCGCGTTGCTGACGGTGGCCCAGTCCGTGCCGTCGAGCGTGTAGACGAGCTTTCCCGCCGACCATTGCACTCCAACCGTGTGCCATTTGGTCAGGTTGACTGCGACGCTCTTTTGCACTTGCGTGTTGTCCGGGCCGTAGTGCAGGGTCGCGTAGTTGGTTTGGCGGTCACTCCCGTTGTCTTCGGCGAAGTCGACCTCGGGGGGCCACGTGTTGGTCCGCGGCCAGAGCAGGATCGCCGCGGCAACGCCCTGACCCGCGTCCATGCGGAAGCGGACCAGATATTTGCCGTAGGTCTGCGCAAACGACGGCGAGGAGCTGACTCCCCCGCTGACGTACGTGCCGGGGCCTGCATCCCACGCGTCGTCGGCCGGGTCCTGAAACGCCGAGATTACGAGTTGGCCGCCGGAAACGGTGACGTGACGGGGATCGAAGAAACCGCCCGGATCCCCACCCGGCCGGCCCCAGTACGCCGTCCATCGCGCGCTGAGGCTGGTACCGGTGAAGTCGTCGGAGAATACCTCGCGCCAGCCGCGAGGGTTTCCGGCGGGTATCGGCACACCCGAGGGGTCGGGAGCCTGGCGAGCGCTCGACACGTGAAGCCGCAACCGCGTGTGCCGCCGGTGGCGCCTGACCGTCGGATGGTGGCGCAGGGGCCCGGGGCGCGGTTGAGCCGCCGCAATCATGGACTCGCCGCTCAACAGCATCCATGCCAACGCGAGCGCGAGCCCGGCAAGCCGAATCATTGGATGCCGGTGCACAAAGCTCGGGATCGACGCTGGGTCGCGGCAGCTTACACCGTGCCTGGTCGCTCGATCAACAACGAGCCGCAAGTCCGAGCGCTGATAGGAGGTCCGAGGTGAGCCGGGCGCCGGCCAGCGTTGTCATCGCGTGCCACAGCGAGGAGCGCTTCGAGCAGTTGCGCGCCGCCATCGACTCCGCCCGGCGCCAGGCCCCGGCTCCGGGCCAGCTGATCATCGCGGTCGACAACAACCCTTCCCTGTGCGAGCGTCTGCGCGCGGAAGTGCCAGGGATCGAGATCGTCGATCACCGTGGCGCGCGCGGGGCGTCGGCCGCCCGCAATGCAGGGGCAGCGCGGGCGCGTAACCCGTATCTGGTCTTTCTCGACGACGACGTGCGTGCGCACCCGGACTGGCTGCACGAGCTGTTGGCGCCGTTCGCGGACCCGCACGTGATTGGCACGGGGGGGATGACCATGCCGGCCTGGCAGGGATCGCGACCGCGCTGGTTTCCGGATGAGTTCGGTTGGGTGGTCGGTGCGTCGCATGCGGGGCTGCCAACCGAACTGGGGCCGGTGCGCAACGTCTGGGCCGAAAACATGGCCGTCCGCCGAAGCGCCTTCGAGGCGGTGGGAGGCTTCAGAGACGGGTTTGGCAAAGTGGGCGCCACCTCGCGGCCCGAGGACACCGACTTGTGCATCCGGATCGGCGTGAGCTCGCCCGAGTCCTGGTGGACGTACGTCCCGACGGCCGTGGTCGATCATTTCGTGCCTCACGGGCGCTCCACCTTCGCGTTCTTCTTGCGCCGGTGCTACTCGGAAGGGGCGGGGAAGGTCGAGATGTCAGCGCACCTCGCGGACGACCGCGACCTGAATGACGAGCGCTCCTACCTCATGCGAACGCTGCCGCGCGCCGTCCTGCGTTATGTATGCACCGGCAACTTGCATCGCGCGTTCGCGATCCTCGCTGGTGTGGCGCTCGCTGCAGCCGGGGGATCGGCTAGCCTCCTGATTACTCGACCGGCGTCGGCCGGATCGAGCGCGAGCTAGCGACCCTGCGGCCGAGGCCAGGCCGTCTGTGCCTGGCCGGCCACGCCAGCCTCGCAATTCTCCGCACACGAAACGGGGCCCACCGTCTCCAGTCCGGGCAGCGTTTGGATGCTCTGGGCGCGATAACCTCGTTCCCATTCAAAGCCTGGGGCGAACCAGGCGAACCACACGAACATGGGCTTTCGCGAATGGGTGCTGCAGGACTGGGCCGCCAACGCCGCTCGGCCGGAGTCGCAACTGATCCTGGCGTGGTTTCGGCTGGCGCAATGGGCCTCCGTGCGATGGGGACGCCTGGCGCGTCTGGTCGTCACGCCTTACTGGCTCACCTGCTCGATGCTGTTCGGCGTGGAGCTCCCGGCAAGCGCGCAGGTCGGGCCGCGGCTGCGCTTGTACCACCCGCATGGGATCGTCGTCAGCCCGCACTGCACGCTCGGGAGCGACTGTCACCTGCGCCATAACGTCACGGTCGGAAACCGCGTCGACCGTGACGGCAACGAGGCCGGTGTCGCGACGCTCGGCGACCACGTCGAGCTCGGCGCAGGATGCGCCGTGATCGGTGACCTGCACGTGGGCGACCACGCGCGTGTCGGCGCGCTGGCGGTCGTGGTGAAATCGGTTCCGGCCTGGAGCGTGGTCGTGGGCAACCCCGGACGGGTGATCCGGGTCGACGAGCCGACCGCAGTGCAGGAGCCTGAGTGAGGCGCCTTCGGCGTCTGGATCAGAGCGTCAGCCGATACACCGTTGTATCGGCGTCCTGGTAGACGACTCCGCCACCAAGCACCGTCGGGATCTTCGCGACCAGCTGCTCGTACCCTCGGGGAGCGCCGTAGTACGCAGCGCTGGCTGCCATGCTGCGGCTGACGACGATGTATGCGGTGCGGTGGCCGAGCGTCGTGATCCAGTTCTCGACCTGGGAGAGGTTGGCCTCGTCGAGCCACGACGCTCCCAGCTGCGGGTCGGACGGCATCACCTGAAGGTCGAAGTCGTTGTAGTCGGCCGCTTCCAGGGCCGGGAAGTTGTCGACTGGCATCACGATGAGCGAGCCCCGGGGGATGTGTGTGTAGAGCCATTGGCTCGCGGCCACCTCGCGGGGCGTAAACGCGTCGACGCGCGCCGGACCATAGAGACCCTGGAGCCCGGCGAACAGCACGGCGAGGCAGACACAAACGGTCAGCGGCCAACGCAGGGGGAGGCGGCGTGGGAAGCGCAGTTCGACCAGGGTCGAGGAAACCAACAGCGCGCACCACGGAGCCGAGAACAGAAACACGCGGTAAATGGCCTCGCCGCCGTAGGATTGGGCAAACAAGACCAGGAACGGGCTGAAGGCAAGGGCCGCCGGAATGACCACTCGACCGAGCGCCTTTCGGCGGATGAGGACCGATGCGAACGCGCCGAACCACATCACCGCTGCCAGTGCACGCACGATCTGCGCGGTCGTGGCCTCGGCCCCGGCGTGGTAGGTGCCGCGGGCTCCGGACGCGTTCGCGATCGGGCTTCCGCCGCTGAACAGGCCGCCGAAGCTTTGTGAGATCAACTGGTAGTGCGGCGCCAGGTAAGCGAGCGCGATCACGGCAAGCAAGGCCAGCAGCCAACGGGGCCGGAGCAGGTCGAGGACAGTCAGGACTCCAACGGCCGCGAGCGCCATGTAGGGCGTCAGCTGGTGCGCGGCGACCACCGCGAAGTAGATGACCGAAAGCAGCACCACGGCAAGCGCCCGCATCGCCTTCGTCGTGTGAGCGGGCGCCGGCGCTCCGGCCACCAGAGGCGCGCGCAGGCGCGCGAGCCGGCCACCGGTGACCGTCGGTGAACGACGCAGCCATCGCACGGCGATGAGAACCATCGCGAGCCAAAGCAGGTAGGAGAACGCCTGGGGGGAGAGGTAATCCTGGCCGACCCAGCTGACCAACCCCTCGTAGAGCAAGATCGCCAGCCACGCGGTCCGTCGCTCGCCGCCCAGCAGGCGGAAGATCGCGAACAGCAGCAGGGCGTCGGCGAGCTCGAAGGCCAACGGCGCCCATGCCGCGAACGACACCGGCGCGACGTGAGCAAGCGAGCTGATCGCCGCGACGGCGGCAAACAACGCCGGCCACTGTTGGTAGATGTTCGTGGGGTCGGTGACATGGCCGTAGGTCGCAAAGGCCGAGATGATCCCGAGGTGCTTGTAAACCCACGCGTACTCGGGCGCACCGAAGATGATCGGCACCGAGCCGTGGATCGCGACGATCAGCGCGATCAGGTTCAGCCCGAGGAGCCAACCCCGCGGCGTCCGGCGGCGGAGCTCGAGCAGGAATCCGAGCACCAGAGCGGGAAAGGCGAGCAGGAACCAAGCGTTCGCACTCGCCAGCAGCCCCCAGATCCCGACGCTCGATGGGTGCAGCAGGCTGATGCCGGTGATCCACAGGGCTGCGCCGAGGAGCGTCAACACGATCGGGATCGCTCGCCGGTCCTCAGCGCCGCGCGGTGAACGCTTTGAAGCGAGGTCGAGCGGCACCAGGTCCAGCGGTCTGCCGCGCCCTTCCGTGACGGCGGCGGGCTCGCGGCGCAAGAGCTGATGGATCATGACGGCTCTCCGTGTCGCAGGCGATAGGCACACGACCCGACGCTCAGCACCGCCAGGCCAAGCAGCGCGTGCGGCTCCCAGGCGGCCGTCCAAATCATGATCGCACTGAGGATTGCCACCGATGCGAGGCTGATCGCCAGCGTGAGCCCGGCCTGTGCTGCCGCTTCGCCCGCGTCGACCCAGCACATCACGCCTGCACCGGCCGGCACGCAGCAGAGCAGGAACGCGCCGATCAGGGATGCCGCGGGCCACGGAGCGCCAAGCAGCACCGTAGCGGCGAGCACGCTGGCCAGGATCCCGGCGTACGCCGTCGGAATCGTTCGCGATGTTGTCGTAGGCAGGCGCGCGGCCGGCAGGCGGATCTGCGTCATGTTGCCTGCACCATCGCTCGAGATCGCGGCCGCCGGATCAATAAGGGCAGCAATGCGATCACGATCACCGCCTGCGAGGCGATGTTGCCCAACCCGACGGCCATGAGTCCAAGGCGCGAGGAGAGCAGCAGCGTCGTCCCGAGGAGAACCAGACTGGCCACGAGTTGACAGGCCGCCAAGACCCACACCCGCTGGTCAAGCCACAGGAAGGTGCAGCAGATGGCGCTGAGCGCGGTCAGCGGGACGCCGGCGCCGATCAGCCGGAGCAGCCCCGCGCCGTGCTCGGCGTACGGGCCACCAGCGATCGCCAGCAGGGGCCGAGCCCCAAGCACACAGACGACAAACGTCCCGAGCACGATCGCGGCCCACAGCAGCAAGCTCCGCCGTAGGAGTGCCTCTGGGTTCCCGCGGTTACTGGTCACCTCGACCACGAAAGACGAGGCGACATTCCACAACAGCAACGTGATGCCCATCGAGATCAACCATGGGAGCGTGAAATATGCGGCGGCACTAGGACCCAGGCGCCAGAGGATGACCAGCGGCATCAGCTGGGCGACGGCGGTGGCGAACAGGCTTTGCAGATACTCGCCGGCCACAAACGAGAGGAGGCGTCGCCGCGCCGGTAGCGAACCTTCGGCGCCGTCTAACCGTGGCAGCACGCGCGAGAACAAGAGCCGGCTAACGACGATCACGGCGAGCGCGGCGGGGATGATCCAGGCCAGCGCTATCGCATTGGCGGCCGGCAGGGCAAGCAGCACCGGCACCAGCGCCACCCGCAATGCGCCGGAGGAGACATTCTCCAACGGGACAAATGGGGACAGGCGCAGGGCCGTGAGCACGGCATCTTGGAGTGCGAACAGCACAAGCACGTTCACGGCGACGACGAAGATGGCCCGTGACAGCCAGCCATGAGACAGAAAGTGGTCGCCCAGGCCGGCCGCAACGTAGGCCATGCTGACCGCGGTGGCGCAGGCGATCACGGCGAGGTAGCCCCGCGTGACGAGTTGCCGGCTCCAGCCCCCTGCCGCCGGGAGTAGCCTGACGAACACGTTCGAAAGATTCAGCTGCGAGATCGTCGCGAGCAGCGTCAGCGCGGCGACGCCGGCCGCCGCGCGCCCGACAAATGCGGCCGGGCGCAGATGAGCGGCCGCCATCCAGAAGACCAGGCCGAGGGCGTTGGTGGCGATCGTGCCCGTCATCAGCGCCGTGGCGTTGACGGTGAGCGACCGACGCACCTTCGGCAGCTTCATCGCAGCCTCCGTGCCGGAACGCCCCCGTAGAGCCCACCGGGCTCGCAGTCCTTGGTGACGACCGCGCCGGCGGCGACCACGGCACCCGCACCGATCGTCACTCCCGGGAGGATCGTCGCGCGCGCGCCGATCCACGCGCCGTCGCCGACGCGGACGTCGTGATACTCCTGACGGCGTCGAATCTCGCCCCCGGGGGTGATGCCGTGCGTCGAGGTGAGAATCATCACCTCGGGCCCGAGGCCGACGTTGTCGCCGATCTCGATTCGACCCGCGCCCTCGAACCAGCACCCCGCATTGGCGCCGCTGCCAGTGCCGATACTCACCCGCGGGGACTCGAACCAACAGCGTTCGAGGCCCCATACCTTGTTCCCGATGCGGATGCCGCCGAGCCGGAGCAACGCGCGGCGCAGCGCGGACGGCAGGAGCGGGGACGTGACGAGCCTCCCGCGGCGTAGCCAGCGCATTGCGCCGCGGGATTCCGCGGGCAGGTCGGCGATCGCGCGCAAGCCGGGATGCCTCAGCTCCTGCGGCGAGTAAGGCGGGAATCCCGTGGTCATGCCGCCCATCGCCTCTGCATCCTCCGGGCCCGCAGGTAGGCCACCGGCCCGGCGAGCATCCCGCGTAGCTCGGTGTGGCTCAGGTCGCTTGGATATTGCTCGGTGCGGTTTGCCCGCTTGGCCGAGGCGGGGTCCCGCAGCGACCGCAGCCATGCCGGCACGACGGACGCCAGACCCGCGAAATGGCGCGGGTCGCGGAGCGCTATCGCCGTCAGCATCGCCGTGAAGCCGAGGCCGTAGCCGTGGATCTGGCGTTCGAGGTCGTCCATGGTGGCGCGGTGGGTGTGGTGCACGATCGCGCCGGGCTCATACGCGAGCCGGTGGCCGGCGCGCAGAAGCTCGACGAGGATGGCCAGATCCTCGCCTCCTCGAGTGGGTGTGCCCGTCCCGAGCGCCTCATCAAACCCGCCGGCGGCACGGAGCGCCGAAGCCCGGAAGGCCATGTTCGAACCGAGCCCGAGTTCGCCCGTCTCATACAGGGAGTGGACGCGCTCGCTGCCCGCCTCGAGATCGGTGCGCTTCACCGTGAACCGGCCGGCGCGCTCGAACGCGAGCGCTCGATATCCACGATCGAGGCCGCTGCCGGACTGCTCGAAGAAGATCTGGGCGGGCGTCTCGAGCTCGGCGGGCACGACCAGACCGGTGACCGCGGAAAGCTCGGGCGAGCGGGCGAAGCGCTCCCCGAGCGCGCGCAGCCAGCGCTTGTCGACCTGGACGTCGTCGTCGGTGAAGGCGATGATCTCGCCCGTGGCCTCTTCGAGGCCCCGGTTGCGCGCCGCGGAGATGCCGGGTCGCCGTTCGCACACCACGCGCACGCCCGGGAGCTCGACCGGCGGCGCGCCCGCGGGACGGTTGTCGACGACGATCACCTCGAAGTCGGGGTGATCAAGCTGGGTCAGACTGCGCACGCAGCGACGAAGCTGCTCCGGCCGCGACATCGCGCTGGGCACCACCACGCTGGCGCGCGCGAGCGGCGGGGCATCGGCGGGAGGCTGACGGTCCCAGACGTCGCCAAGGCTGGCCCTGAGCTCCCGCTCGAGCCGCCGCGCCGAGATGTTCGTTCCTTCGAGCGGCAACTCGACGCTGCCGAGCGGCCTCCCGTCGCGGCACGCCAAGACCCAGGCGGCCGCGTACGGCGGCTCCTGCCGGCGCCGGCAATCGAGGTCGACGATTGGTTGCGCAATATCGATTACGGCGACGCGGATCGGTCCGGGATGGCTCATCGCCGCGCACCTCCGATGCGGCCAGCCTCGGGCGGCCCCCACCCGGCATATCGGCGGCCCAGGCTCCAGACGCGCTGCTTCGAACGTGCCCAAGCGCGACCCGTCAGGGGTGTGGAGGTCGTGGCCATCGCCACCAGCTCCTCGGGAGTGGTGTCGTTGTGGACCTGGACGCGCGGCAGTGCCCAGCGGTCATCGCCGGTGCGGGCCGGTAGCTCGCCGACCGCGCAGGCCTGAAGGTAGCCGGCGGCACGTACCGCGCGCCGAGCGGCGGGAGAGTGATAGCCAAATGGGTAGGCGAAGCTCTCTACGACGCCACCGATGCAGTCTTCGAGCTCTTGTCGGCTGGCGCGAGCGTCGCACTCGACGACCTCGGGGCTGTTCAGGTCGGCGGCCAGATGTGATTGACCGTGGGAACCGATCTCGAAGGCATCTCGAGCAAGTGAGGCGATCGTCTCGCTCGTGAGCATCGGCCGCCGCCCATCCGGGCCGCGCAACCACGCAGAGTGAGCACCGATGTAGCCGCTCGGCACGAACAGCGTCGCGGTCATCCCGAGCTGCGCCAGAACGGTACAGGCGTTCTCGCCGGCGTCGGCGAGTCCGTCGTCGATCGTTATCGCTACGGCTCGGCGCCCGGTCGCCAGCGCCTCAGGCACGTCCCGGAACGCGAGCACCTCGAGGTCCTGCTCGCGGAGCGCCGCCATCTGCTCCGCGAACACGCTCGGTTCCACGGTCAGGTTGGCGAAGGTCGGCGTGGTCTGTGTCGAGATGCTGTGGTAGCAGAGGACGGTCACGGTGATCTGGGAATCCATCTCGTGTCAGCTCCCGGCCGCCATGGCGGCCATCCGGCGCGCGCGGAGCCATGCACCGGGGTACATGAATGCACCCTGAAGCAGGCCCTTGCGGTTGAGCCGCAAGAGCTCGGGCGGGAAGCCGTGCAGGTCCCGCAGTCTTTGCCCGTCCGCCGCGAGCTGATCGCGCACCGCGCGGCCGGTTAGACGCACGAGCTCGGGCAGACAGCTCGGACGACGCGCAAGCATGCTGGCGTAGTACGCGCTCAGGCCGCGGCCGTAGCCGAGCATCACTCGCTCCAGGGCGGCGTAGTCTCGACGGTGGCGGTGGTGGACGATCGCGCTGGGCTGATAGACAATCGTCCCGCCGGCGAGCAGCAGTGCGCTGAACGCGGCCGTGTCCTCGCCGGCGAGCGTGGCGGTCCCGGTGCCAAGCGCGCAGTCGAACCGGCCGATCCGTTCGATCGCGTCGCGCCGGAAGGCCATGTTGGCGCCGGCGCCATACGGCGGCAGTGGATACAGCGGGCTCTGCTCGTGCGCCGTGGCGGGTGAGAACACCGCCCGGGCAAATCCACGGCCGCGGCCAACGCCGCTGTACTGCTCAAACCAGGCCTGGCATTGCGTCTCGAGCTCTGCCGGGGCGACGAGACCAGTGACCCCGCCGGCCTCGGGGACCTCAATGAATGCGCGAGCGATCTCGGTGGCCCACGACGGGTCGCAGACCTCGTCGTCGTCCACCCAGGCAATGATCTCGCTCGTCGACGCGTCGAGCGCTCGGTTGCGTGCCCAGGACAGCCCCGGGCGCGGTTCCGTCACATATTCGATCTCGCGCGTGCGCGCCAACTCGGCGACGAGCCGCCGCGTGCGGTCATCGGAGGGGGCATTGTCGACGACAAGCGTCCGCAACCTCGGGTAGTCCTGAGCGTGTAGGCCCTCGAGCGCCACGAGCAGGTCATCGGGGCGGTCACGCGTGCAGATCGCGGCCGTGATCTCAGGACCCTCGGCGAGAGCACGTTGGCGGGCCTTGAGAAAGCTTGGCGTGCGGCCAGGCTCGAGCCCGTCGGTGGGGAGTGATCCCGTCCAGGTGATCGCGCAGTCGGCAAAGCGCTCGCGCAGCGCAACTTCGAACTCGTCGGCGATCTCGCGGGCGAGCGCCGCGGGCTCCAACGTCCCCTCCGACAGCTCGAGGCTGAGCATCCCGATCGGTTCTCCGAACACTCGGACGAGCACCAGTGCCGTGATTCCTGAGGCCGGCGCGGTAAGCGCGGGAACGCCAACCGACAGCTCGCACTGGGCGACGACACCAATCGCGGATCCACTTTGGCGCGCGGTCATCTGACGACTCCTCGTAGGGCTGACGAGCATGGGGCAATCGACATATATTTGTTTTCGTTACGCCGACCACGGAGCTCAGAGTGGGTGAATTCAGGCGCCGCGTCCATCTCGGCACGGCCGCCGTGTATCGCGTCTGCGGCTGGAACGATGAGCTCGCCGAAGTGGAGGTCGTCCAAGCTCCCGGGCTGCGGCGTGGGCAGCGGTTCAAGTTTGCCGTGGCCGCCGTGCGCAGCATGACGGTCGTGTTGGGGCCGGCGGACGCGTCCGACCGGTCCGGTCAACGAAGTTAGATGCCGCATGTTCATGTCATCGGCCTCGCGGTGGTGCACCTTTAACCGGCCGAGGCCAGGCCGAGCGGCTGCTCGTTCAGTGCGTCCAGCGGACTGACCGCCCGGCCTCTGGAATCGAGCTCGCGAAGGTTCGGAACCTGGGCAACCTGAGACTCACGCCGGGCGAAGCGCTCTTTCAGGATGGTCCGCAGAACCCGCAGGCCATCGCGGATGGGATGCAGTTTGCTGACGCCGTGAATGCGCTCGTGCTCGACGCTCGGAATCTCGGCGACGTTCAGACCGGCCTTGGCAACCCGAACGTTGATCAGCGTCTCGACCTCGAATCCGGCGCAGTCGACGTTGAGCGTCGGTCGCACGTCGGACCAGAAGGCGTTGTAGCCGTAGCACAGGTCGCTGTAGCGGGTGCCGAAGAGCGCGTTGACCGTCCCGTTGAGAAACCGATTGCCCTGCCGTCGCAGGGGCGTGATGTCGACGCTGCCGCCGCCATCCATGAACCGTGAGCCCTTCGCGAAGTCCGCCCCGGCGAACAGCGCGTCGACGTAGGCCGGGATCTCCCGCGGATCGGTCGAGCCGTCGGCGTCGAGCATCACGATGATGTCGCCCCGGGCGGCAGCAAAGCCGCATGCGAGAGCGTTGCCCTTGCCCTTGCCGTCCTGTAGCACGACGCGGATGGGCGGGTACAACTGACGTGCGATCTCGATCGTGTCGTCGCTCGAGTGCCCGTCCACGAGGATGATCTCGAACAGCTCCTCGAACGGCAGCCGCTCAAACACGTGGGGCAGGTTCGCGGCTTCGTTGAGGGTAGGGATGACGACACTGATCCGGGCTCGCGACCGCGGCGGCCTCGTGATCTGCTCTGCCTTGACTTGTGCGGCGTGAATTGCCTTCATGGCGGCTTCTTTCTCCAGGGGCCTTCTCGGCCGCTCCGATATCTATTGACGATCCCCGTCCCCGCAGCGAGTATCGACGCGAACGTCCGTTCTCACGCCAGGGGCACCCCCCTAGAGTTTTGTTTCGGCGAGGGCTTCCGATCCTCGTCCGGACCGGCGTAGCATGAGCGCCAAATCGTCGTCAGGAGGCAGCATGTCGCGTCTCATCCGGATGGATCAGAGCGGTCACACGACCGTGGCCGAGTGGAGCGCGGAGGATCCCGCCAGCGTCGAGGCCGCGGTGGTGGCCTTCCGCGCCGAGCTCGATGAGGGGTACTTCGCGGTCGTGTCCGAGGGTGAGGGGTGCGCCGCACAAGTTCGCGAGCTACCGGTCGATGCCTCGCTCGTGATCCTGCGCCGCCCGATCGCCGGAGGCTAGGGCGCTGAGCTCGACCGCGCCAGCAGCGCCGGCCGATGCCGGGGCGGTGCTCCCCGAGCTAGCGAAGGTCCACTGGCGCCGGCGGGTGGATGAACGCTCGCTGCGCCGAGCGGGTCGGCTGTGGACGCTCTCCACCGCCGCTCACGCGGTGCCGTTCGTGGCGGCCGCTGCCGTACTCGGACTGGCCGCTCCGATCCTGATTCCGTTCGCGCTGCTCTGCCTGGTTCACGCGTGGGCGATACCCGAGCTGTACGCGGCACGTGGCGCGCGGGTGGCCAAGCGCGCTGGGGGGGAGCGGGCGGGCTCCGAGTGCGTCGCGCTGGGGCTGCTCGGCGACCTGGCCGACCACCGAGCTCGCGAGCTCCACGCCCGCAGCGGGCTGATGCTCGAGCGCGGCCGGCTCGGCGTGTGGCTGGTCGGCGAGGCCGGCGCGCTGCTGGTCCGGCCGGGCGGCCGGCGGGCGCATTGCTACTGCGTGAAGGCGACCGACTCAAGGCTCCCGCCCAGCGACCGCTTGGCCCACCTGCTGCTGGCACTGCGAACCGACGAGGTCGGATTCGCCACGGTGGCCAACCTGGCCTTCTCGGGGGCCTGCTGGCGCGTGCGCCGGCGGATGGTGGCGGCGGCGCGGGTGGCGCTCGACGCCGCGGTAGCGCAGGCCAGGACGCGCTGAGGGCAGGGCCGCGCGGCTCACGCCCGCGAGCGAACTTTGTCCGCAGGGCCAATGTGCACCTCACGGGCGCGACCGATCATTCTCGGCATGACCCGCCCACTAACCGCTTCGAGGGTGTTGCTGGTTGCCGACCGGCGGCTGGCCGCCGCGAATCGCGACCCCGGTCCGGTGCGCCGCTACCGCATCGCCCGCCTACGTTTCGACGCCCGTCCGGCCGGCGGTGAATCGCGCTTCGACTACCTCAAGCGCATCTAGGACTGATGCCGCGCGGTCGGGCTAACTCTTAGTGACTCTTTCGGTTCCGGTGCTCGGCAGGAGTACGCTTAGAGCATGGATACTCAAGTCGAGGCTCATCGCTCCCGAACGCCGGTCGTCCGGAAGGTCGGCGCCGGGCTGGTTCTCATCCTCGCCGCGGCGCTGGCCATCAAGCTCGCCATCGGGATCGTGGTCTGGCTCTTCTGGACGGTCGTGACGATCGCGGTGGTCGTGGCGATCATCTGGGCGCTCAAGACACTGTTCTGGTGAGACCCACCCTTAGCGCCGCACGCTGGGCATGGCCGCGGTCGTAATCATGTTCTTCTTCGGCCTGGCGGGCGGGATCGTCGGCCGGATGAAGGGCAGTTCGTTCTTCGTGTGGTTCCTGATCTCAGGGCTGATCCCGTTCCTCGGGCTGCTCGCGGCGGTCTGCTACCGGTGGGACAGCCGCGAGCTCCGCCGCCAGTGCCCGAGCTGCGGCCGGGTCGTGAAACTGCACGACACGCTGTGCACCCGCTGCGGGACCGATCTCGACTTTCCCGACGTGGCGATCGCCTCGGAGGAAAGCGCCCGCCAGCGGCTCGCGGCAAGTCGCCCCGCCGGCTAGAACGCCCAAAACCCGCTGTTACACTCGCTCTCCGCGCGCGGATGGGCGCGCGTACCCCGCGCTAGAGCCGCCAAAGGAGGCAACGAGCATGCGTGCAGTCGACGCCCTGATGGAATGCCTAAAGGCCGAGGGCGTCGATGTCGTATTCGGGCTGCCGGGCGGGGCAAACCTCCCGACCTACGACGCGTTCTACGACGCCGGGATCCGACACATCCTGGTCCGCCACGAGGCCGGCGGCGGGCATGCGGCCGAGGGCTACGCGAAGGCCACGGGCAAGGTCGGCGTGTCCCTGGCCACCAGCGGCCCTGGGGCCACGAACCTGGTCACACCGATCTGCGACGCGATGATGGACTCGGTCCCGGTGGTGTTCATTACGGGCCAGGTGCGGACCGAGCTGCTCGGAACGGACGGGTTCCAAGAGGCCGACACGATCGGGATCACAATGCCGGTCGTCAAGCACAGTCTCATGATCCAACATCCGCTGGAGATCCCCCGCGGGGTCCACGAGGCATTCCACATCGCCCGTACCGGACGTCCCGGACCGGTTGTGATCGACATCCCGCAGGACCTGAGCCGCGCCGACATCCCCTACGAACCCGTAAGCGACGTGCGCCTGCCGGGCTACCAGCCGACCACCGAGGGCAACCAGAAGCAGATCCGGATCGCTGCGAAGGCGCTGGCCAATGCGCGGCGGCCGATCATTTACACCGGTGGCGGCGTGGTCGCGGCCAACGCAGCCGCGGAGTTGACCGAGCTCGCCACGTCGGATCGGTTCCCGGTGACCTGCACGGTGATGGGGCTGGGCGCGTTCCCGGCGCCGCACGAGCAGTGGCTCGGGATGCTCGGCATGCACGGTACGCGAGCAGCCAATTACGCGATGGACGAGGCCGACCTGATCTGCGCCATCGGTGCGCGCTTCGACGACCGGGTGACCGGCAAACTGGCGGAGTTCGCCCCGCGGGCCAAGTTCATCCACATCGACATCGATCCCGCCGAGATCTCCAAGAACGTGCCGGCCCACATTCCGATCGTCGGCGATGCCAAGAACATCCTCCCGCGGCTGACCGCCGAGTATCGCGCGCTGGCGGCCGAGCCGGGGCGGCTTGAGGAGTGGTGGTCGCGGATCCGTGTCTGGCAGGAGCGCCATCCGCTGCGCTACGACGACTCCAGCGACTCCGAGATCAAGCCCCAGTACATGATCCAGGCGCTCTACGAGGCAACCGATGGCGACGCGATCGTCACCAGTGATGTCGGCCAGCACCAGATGTGGACCGCCCAGTACTACCACTTCCCAGGGCCGCGGCGCTGGATCAATTCGGGCGGGCTCGGAACGATGGGGTTCGGCCTACCCGCGGCGATGGGCGCCAAGGTCGGCTGCCCGGATCAGACCGTGGTCTGCATAGCGGGCGACGGCTCGATCCAGATGAACATGCAGGAGCTCGCGACCTGCACCCAGGAGGGCATCGCGATCAAGGTGTTCATCATGAACAACGGCTACCTGGGCATGGTCCGCCAGTGGCAGGAGCTGTTCTGGGACAAGCGCTACAGCCATGTCGACATGGGGCAGTGGCCGGACTTCGTCAAGCTGGCCGAGGCCTACGGCGCCACCGGTCTCCGCTTCGAGGACAAGAACACCCTGGTGGCCGACGTGAGAGAAGCGCTGGCCATAGATGGGCCGGTACTCGTCGACGTGCGCGTCACCCGCGAGGAGAACACGTATCCGATGATCCCCGCCGGGCAGCCGGCGCGGAACATGGTCGGGTGAGGCGCCATGGGTGAACCGGCAACCAAAGAGCTGCTGTCGCTCGACGAGCTGGAGGCCGCGGGCGGCCTGCGCACCGGGCGCAAGCACATCCTGTCGATCCTGGTCGAGAACAAGCCAGGCGTACTGACCAGGATCACCGGGCTGTTCGCGCGTCGGGGGTTCAACATCGACACCCTGGCCGTCGGCCCGACCGACGACGAACGTATCTCGCGCATCACGCTGACGCTCGACGGCGCCGTGCACCCCATCGATCAGGTGACCAAGCAGCTCCACAAGCTGGTCAACGTCCTCAAGATCCGCGATCTCGAGCCGCGCGAGACGCTGGCGCGCGAGCTGGCGCTGTTCAAGGTGTCGGCCGATGGAACGGGGCGGGCGGAGGTCATGCAGCTGTGCGAGATCTTCCGCGGCAAGGTCGTCGACGTGACCAAGCGCTCGATCGTGATCGAGCTCACTGGCACATACGAGAAGGTCGACGCGTTCGAGCAGCTGGTCAGGCCGTTCGGGTTGATCGAGATGGCGCGCACGGGCGAGATCGCGATCGCCCGGGGCCGCGGCGAGACATAGGCGCGCCCGGGTAGCCTCCGGGCGTGAGCACTAGCGCGCGGGAGTTCTCGCCGGCCTGGGGCTGGCTCAACGCGGACGCCTCCCGTCGGCTCGAACGCCGGCTGGACGCGGCGCTGCGCCGTGCCCGCGGGACGGGTACCCCGTCGATCGCCAGCATCACCGCGGATGCGGCCGCCGGCGTCGATCCGACGGCGGTGGTGGTCGCCTCACGGCGCTCCGGCGACCCGTGGTTCTGTCTGGAGCAGCCCGACCGGGAGGGCTATGCGGTGGCGGGCATTGGGTGCGTCCGCGCGCTGGAGGCGCGGGGCGTGGGGCGCTTCGGGCACGTCGCCAAGCGGTGGGCGGCGATCGCCGCGGACGCATCCGCTGACGATCCGGATGGACCGCCCGGTTCTGGCCTTGTGGCGTTGGGCGCCTTCGCGTTCGCCCCGGACGGAGGCGCGTCCGCCCGCTGGGAGGGCTTCGCGCCGGCCTCGATGGTCGTCCCGGAGGTCTCGCTGGCGCGCCGCGACAAGCGTGTCGCGTTGACCGTGAACGTCGAGGTTGCTCCGGACGACACCATGGAGGACCTGCGCGGGCGAGTAGCGGCCCGGCTGGGTTCGCTGCGCAGTCGACCGCTGCCCTTGCTCGACCCGGCGCCGGCGGGCCACTATCGGGTGCTCAGCCCGATGCCGCCCTCGCACTTCGAGGAGGCGGTGGCACGGGCGGTGCAGCGAATCCGCTCCGGGGAGCTCGAGAAGATCGTCTTGGCCCGAGACGTCGAGGTCCGCGCGCCGCTCGATCACGACCCGGGCGCGGTGCTAGGCCTGCTGCGCGAAGCGTTCCCGTCCTGCTACGTGTTCGCCGTCGGGAGAGGGGACGCAGTGTTCGTCGCGGCCAGTCCGGAGCTGCTCGCGCGGCGCGAGGGCCACCGGGCCTCCACGGTGGCGCTCGCCGGCTCGTCGCGGCGCAGCGCCGATCCGGCCATCGACGATCACCTCGGCGAGCAGTTGCTGCGCAGCCAAAAGGACCGCGAGGAGAACGAGATCGTCGTACGGAGGATTACCCGGGCGCTGCGAGCGCACGCTGTGTGGGTCACGGCTGCGCCCGAGCCGGCACTCGTGCGGGTGGCCAACATCCTGCACCTGGGGACGCCGATCCGCGCTCAACTGGCCGCGCCCCTGAGCGCGATCGAACTGGCCGGCGTGCTGCATCCCACCCCGGCGGTGGGCGGCGAGCCCTGGGGCGCGGCCGAGCGGCTGATCCCGGCGTTGGAGGGGC
Organism: Solirubrobacterales bacterium; assembly: GCA_019239375.1. Classification (GTDB taxonomy): domain Bacteria; phylum Actinomycetota; class Thermoleophilia; order Solirubrobacterales; family Solirubrobacteraceae; genus Palsa-465. The sequence goes on from JAFAZZ010000390.1 coordinate 19,039, forward strand.
TCGATCGCGGCTGGTACGCCGGCGCGGTGGGCTGGGCCGACGCCGCCGGCGACGGGGAGTTCTGCGTCGCACTGCGGTGCGCTTTGCTGCGCGGGCCCATGGCCCATTTGTATGCCGGCGGGGGGATCGTGCGCGACTCAGACCCGGTGGCGGAACTGGCCGAGACCGAGGTCAAGCTCGGCGCGCTACTGCCGGTGTTGGCCGGGTAGCCGCCTACCCGTGTGCTTCACGCGCCAACGCTGCACCCTTCGCCGGGGGTGTGGCGCGTCACGCACACCAGAGGATCCTGGTACGCCACTCGCTTGATTTCGCCGGGGGTGTGGCGCGTCATGCACACCAGAGGATCCTGGTACGCCACTCCCTCGATTTCCCGGGGGGTGTGGCGCGTCATGCACCCTGGACTGCGGCTAGGGCGGCGTCGGCCACGCGTCGGTGCAGCGCCAGGTTCTCGGCGCGGTCGGTCCGCACCTCGATGATCGTCGTCCCGCCCCCGGCGATCGAGCGCTCGACCGCCGCCCGCAGCTCGGCCAGGTCGCTCGGACGCTTAAAGGCGCACCCATAAAGCGCGGCCGCGTGCGAGAAGTCAAGTCCGTGCGGGGTCGCGACGTGCTCCTCGAAGGCGTCGGTCTCACCCGCCACCGGGAGGAAGTGGAAGATGCCGCCGCCATCGTTGTTGAGCAGCACGATGGTCAGGGGGACGCCCAGGCGCCGGGCGGCAAGCAGTCCTCCGATGTCGTGCGCGAGGGCCACGTCGCCGATCAGCAGCACGACCGGACCTCCGCCGGTGGCGGCCGCGCCGAAGGCGCAGGACACGGTCCCGTCGATCCCGTTCGCCCCTCGGTTGGAGAAGACGCGCGGCCCGCGGTCGCGGGCGGGGAAGAACTCCTCAACGTCGCGGACCGGCATCGAGGAGGCTACGAACAGGGTCGCCGCTGGCTCCAGCCACTGACCCAGGCTGCGCGCCACGAGCGGCTCCGAGAGCTCATGGCCGAGGGCCTGATCGATGGCCGACGCCGCCGCGGCATCGGCGGCGCGCCAGGATGCGAGCCACGTGGAGTCGAGCGCGGTGACCTCCTGGGCGGTCAGCCTCTTAAGCAGCGCCAGCACGGGTGCGTGCAGGCGCCGGCTTACCACCGAATCGGGATCGTGCCAGACGCCGTCGGGGTCGATTGCCATCTGGGCCGCGTCCAGACCGGCCAGCCAGGCTCGCAGCGGCTTTGAGGTCGGGAGCTCGCCCACGCGGATCACGAACTCCGGCCGGTGCGCCTCGGAGAATCCGCCGTCGCGCAGGAGCAGGTCGTAGTGAGCGATCGCGGCCGTGCCCTGACGCGCGCCCGACAACGGGTCGGCCAGCAGCGGGATAGCCGCGCGCCAGGCGAAGGCGGCCAGTTCGCGGCCGGCGAGCGGGTCGCTCTGCCCGCCGGCCACGATCGCGACCCGTCCGACCGGATGTCGGCCACCAGCCGAGACGGTGGCGATCGGGGCCTCGAGGGCCACGTACGGGCGAGCGCCATCGCGCCCGGTCGAGTCCGCGGGAAGCGGGCGATCGAGCACCAGCGGCTCGCGCAGCGGGAAGTTGAGGTGCACCGGTCCGGGGGGGCCATGCGCGGCGGTCCAGTACGCGCGGCAGGCGAGCGTGCGGATCCATCGCAGCGCCTCCGGAGTGGCCTCGTTCAGGCCGACCTCGAAGAACCACTTGACGGCGCTCCCATACAGCTTGAGCTGGTCGATGGTCTGGCCGGCACCAACCTCGCGCAGCTCGGGCGGACGGTCGGCGGTCAGCACGATCAGGGGCACCCGCGCGTAGCGGGCCTCGATCACGGCCGGCGCCAGGTTGGCCGCGGCGGTGCCCGAGGTGCAGGTGACCGCCACCGGCCGGCGAGATCGCTTGGCGGCACCGAGCGCGAAGAACGCCGCGCAGCGCTCGTCGAGGTGCGACCAGCACCGAACTCGCGGCTCCCGCACGAGCGACAGGACGATCGGGGTATTCCGCGATCCCGGCGCGGTGCAGGCGTGCTTCATGCCGCACCGCGCGAGTTCGTCACAGAATGCGCGCAGCAGCAGGTAGGTGTCGGTGGCGGTCATGATGCGGTGCGTGATGGCGCCGGACGTCGTCCTCCTGCACGGCTTCACCCACACCGGAGCGAGCTGGGACCCCGTGGCCGCGGCGCTCGCGGAACGCTACCGCGCGCTCGCTCCGGACCTCGCGCCCCGGATCCGGGCGCCCGACATCCGCGGCCACGGCTCCGCCTGGAATCGGATGCCGGTCACGCTCGACGCGGTGCTCGGCGACCTCGAGGCGCTGGCGCCCGCCCCGTTCGCGCTGGCCGGCTACTCGATGGGCGGGAGGCTCGCGCTTCACGCCGCTCTAGCGTTCGGAGCACGCGTTCGGCGATTGGTGTTGATCGGCGCCAGCCCCGGGATCGCCGACGACGCTGAACGGCGGGCACGGCGCTCCGCGGACGAGGCGCTCGCCGGGGAGATCGACGCGTTGGCGATCGGCGAGTTCGCCCAGCGCTGGGCGCGAACCCCGGTACTGGCCGGACAGCCGCCGGACGTGGCCGCGGCGATCCACGCCGACCGGCTGCACAACCACCCGGCCGGACTCGCCCAGGCGCTTCGCGGGCTCGGGACCGGTGCGCTGCCGTCGCTCTGGGATCGGCTGAGCGAGCTCCAGATGCCGGTGGCGATCGTCGTCGGCGAGCGCGACCAGAAGTTCAAGGCGATCGCCAACGAGATGGCCGCCGATCTACCAAGCGCGGAGATCCTCGTCGTGCCGGGGGCCGGGCACGCCGTCCATCTGGAGGACCCCGGAGCGGTCGCGCAGGCGATCGTGACTTGATCAGGCACCTGGACGAGCACCGGGTCGATCGTGCCACCGAGCAGCTTGCTGCGCCTACGTCATCCAGACCGAGCAGCTTGCTGGGCCTACGTCATCCAGCGTCTGCCCCCGCGCGCCCACGAACCGTGACGTGGATCACACGAGCTCGGGCCGGTACCACCCGCCCAGGCCGTCGCCCAGGCCCGGTCCGCTGGGGATCTCGATCCGGCCCGCGCGCGGCGGGAGCGGGTCCTCGCGGTCGGCGAACAGGCCGAGGGTGGCCAGGCCGCACGGCCGGTCCGGTTGCAGGGCCGCCGCCGCGTGCAGCGCCGCAGCAATGCCGAGCGGCCCGTCGAGGGTCGATGCGAGGTACACCTCATAGCCGGCGCTCCGCGCCCGTCGGGCCCCATCGAGTACTCCCGTGATACCGCCGCAACCAGCCACCTTGAGGCAGACCGCCTGGCACACGCGTTCCTCCAGCGCCCCCGCTGCCGACGCGGTCTCGTCCAGCGCGAGCGCCACCTCGGGAACCGCTGTCGCCACCTGCCGGGTCTGCTCGAGCCCGCGAACCGGCTCCTCGCACAGCTCAATTCCGACCGGCGCCAGCGAGCGAAGCGACGCCACCGCCTCATCCACCGACCATGCTCCGTTGGCGTCGAGCCGAATGGCCACATCGGGACCGAGCACCGCACGCACCGCGGCCAGCCTGCCGGCGTCGTCGCCGATCCCCACCTTGACCTTAACGCAGCCGAACCCGGCCGTGCGCGCGGCGCTGGCTTCGGCCGCGGCGCTGGCGCGATCGGAGGCTGCGATCGTGTAGTTGACCTCCAGCGGCTCGGCGGCGCCGGCGCCGAGCCGTCGCCATACGGGCTGCCCGAGCCGGCGGCTCTCGAGGTCGCAGATGGCCATGTCCACCGCGGCCACCGCGGGCATGACGGCCAACCGACGCCACTCGGCCAGCGCGTGTGCCGTGGCAGGGCCCGGTGAGGCCCTGGCTAGCATGGTGCGGCACGCCTCGAGCGCCTCGAGCACATCGTCGCCACCCACTCCGTGATAGCCCGGCAGCGGCGCCGCCTCGCCCAGGCCCACGTGACCGTCGAAATCCTCGACGCGCACGAGCACGAGCGGGCGGTCTTGGATGGACCCCCAGCCAGCAAAGAACGGCGCGCTCAGGCGCGTCCGGAGAGAATCGATGTGGACGTTCACCGGCTGAGCAGCAGGCCGGCGGCCAACAAGGCGCAGAACACCAGCTGCAGCAGGCCCGTGCGGGCCAGAGCGCCGTTCAGCGACGCGCCGTCGGTGCGATTGCGCACGACCCGGACGGTGCGGGCCGCGAGCGGCAGGGTCAGCCAGGGCAGGAGCACCCACGGCTCGAGCGGGCCGAAGGCCCAGGTCACCGGGGTGAGCAGGTAGGCGAGGTAGACGATCACCGCGAACAGGACGCGAGTGCGCCGTCGGCCGAGGCGAACGGCGAGCGTGCGCTTGCCCGCGCGCCGGTCGGTGTCGATGTCCCGCACGTTGTTGACGACCAGGATGCCGCTGGCGATCAGGCCGACGGGCACGGCGAGCGCGAACGCTTCCCAGTCGAGATGCTTGACCTGGACGAAGTAGGACCCGGCCACTGCGACGATCCCGAAGAACAGGAATACGAACAGCTCGCCCAGCCCTTCGTACCCGTACGGCCGCGGGCCTCCGGTGTAGAGCACGCCGGCCAGGATCGAGGCGGCGCCGACGAGCAGGAGCTGCCAGCCCGCTACGGCGATCAGATACGCCCCGGCCAGGACCGCCACGCCGAAGGTCAGATAGGTGGCAACGAGCACCTGACGAGGAGGAACCAGGCCGCCAGCGGTGACGCGCACCGGTCCCAGGCGGTCCTCCGTGTCCGCTCCGCGCCGGGCGTCGGAGTAGTCATTGGACAGGTTGGTCCCAATCTGGATGAACATCGCGCCGATCAGCGCGGCGACGAAGCGCAGCGGATGGAATACGCCGAAATAGCCGGCCAGCGCGGTACCGACGAGCACAGGAGCGATCGCCGCCGGAAGCGTCCGCACGCGAGCGGCCATCAGCCAGATGCGAACGCCGCTCGGCCTCTCCACGGCCCGAGCGGAGGCCGTCACGTCAGGCGCGGCGCGGGAACTTCGTGAAGTCCGGCTTGCGTTTTTCGAGATAGGCATCACGCCCCTCCTGCGCCTCCTCGCTCATGTAGAAGAGCAGGTTCGCGTCGTGGGCGAGCTGCTGGATCCCGGCCAGGCCGTCCTCGTCGGCGTTGAAGCTCGCCTTGAGCATCCGCAGCGCAAAGGGCGAGAGGGCGAGCATCTCACGACACCATTTGACCGTTTCATGCTCCAGTTGCTCGAGTGGCACGACGGCGTTGACCAGGCCCATGGCCAACGCCTCCTGGGCGTCGTATTGCCGGCACAGGAACCAGATCTCCTTGGCCTTCTTCGGGCCGACCAAGCGCTTGAGCACACTCGCTCCGAAGCCGCCGTCGAACGAGCCGACCTTCGGGCCGGTTTGGCCGAAGCGCGCGTTGTCGGCCGCGATCGTCAGGTCGCACACGACATGCAAGACGTGGCCGCCGCCGACCGCGTAGCCGGCCACCATTGCCACCACCGGCTTGGGCAGGCGGCGTATCTGGACGTGCAGGTCGGTCACCTCGAAGCGGCCAACCGCCTCGTGCCGGCCGGCTTGGGTTGGGTCCGCGCCGGTCACGTAGCCCCCTCGCTGGCCGCGCACCCGCTGATCGCCGCCCGAGCAGAACGCGTCGGGGCCCTCTCCGGTCAGGATGACCACGCCGACCTCGAGGTCCTCGCGGGCGCGCGTGAACGCGTCGGACAGCTCAACCACGGTCTCGGGCCGGAACGCGTTGCGCACCTCGGGCCGGTTGATGGTGATCTTGGCGAGTCCGGTGGCCTCGCCGAGCCCGGTCTCGTAGCGGATGTCCTGGTAGTCGCCGGCGCTCTGCCACTCCGTTTGCACGGCCGCGAGACTACCGTGTCGGTCATGTCTCCCTGGATCCACGCCGCCGCGGCCAAGCATCCCGATCGCGTCGCCATCGAGGGTCGCGAGCGTTCGCTGACCTACGCGGAGCTGCGCGATGCCGCCGGCGCGAGGGCGGGCGCGGTGCGCGCGGGTCGGGTCGCGTTGGCGCTGCCGGCGGGTGAGGAGTTCGTCATCGCGCTGCATGCCTGTCTGCTCGCCGGCGCAGCCGTGGTGCCGATCGATCTGCGCCTGAGCGCCGCCGAGCAGAAGCAGCGCCTGGCCGGGGTGGACCTCATGGTCAGCGAACCGCTGATCCCGGGCCGCGGTGCCGTCGCCCAAGACCACCGCGACCGGCCGGTCGCAGTGCTGCACACGTCGGGCACGACGGGGGCGCCCAAGCCCGTCGTCCTCACCGCGAGCAACTTCGAGGCGAGTGCGCGCGGCTCGGCGGTGGCGCTCGGCCTCGATCCAGCCGAGCGCTGGCTGTGTCCGATGCCGCTGACCCATGTGGGCGGGCTGTCAGTCCCGATTCGGAGCGCGATCTATGCCACGACCGCCGTCCTGCCGGGCCGCTTCGACACGGAGGCGGTTCTGAACGACCTCATGGACCGGACGCGGCGGATCACGATGGTTTCGCTCGTGCCGACGATGCTCGCGCGGCTGCTCGACGTGGGCCTCGAGCGCCCCCCGACGCTCCGCTGGGCGCTCCTGGGTGGCGGTCCGATCGCGGCGCCGTTGCTCGAGCGCGCCCGGGCCGCCGGCGTGCCAGTGGCGCCCACCTACGGGATGACCGAGGCTTGCTCGCAGGTCGCCACGTTCGGCCGGCCGTTGCCCGGCGTCGAGGTGGTCACGGCACCGGACGGCGAGGTGCTGGTGCGCGGCCCGATCGTCTCAGCCGGCGCGCTCTCCGGCGACGGCTGGCTGCACACCGGCGACCTCGGGCGCTTCGAGGACGGGGGCCGGCTGGAGATCATCGGCCGCAAGTCCGACACGATCGTCACCGGCGGCGAGAACGTGGCGCCGGCCGAGGTCGAGGCGGCGCTACTCGAGCACCCGGCCGTGGCCGATGCCGCCGTTCACCCGCGAGCGGACCCGGAGTGGGGGGAGGCGGTGGTCGCCACGGTCGTGGTGCGTGACGGCAGGGCGGTGAGCCCCGGCGAGCTGAAAGTCCATTGTGCGGCGCGGTTGGCCGCCTTCAAGGTCCCGAAGAGCGTCGAGTTCGCCGACCGGCTGCCGCGCACGTCGTCGGGCAAGCTTCTCCGCCGCCAGCTTTAATCGGGTTGTGTCTTCGGCGTCCCCGTCCGCCCCGTCCGACTCGCCCCATCAGCTCTCGCTCGACCAGCGCGCGACCGAGTCGGGGCCGGCAGGGGCCTGAACCGTGGGCGCTGCTGATCCCGAAGCACTGCGAGCCGAGATCTACGAGCGCTGGGAGCGGGCGGCCAGCGGCTGGGGCAGGCGGGCCGAGCGAGTGCGGGAGTTCGGCAGTCCGGTGTCGGCTTGGATGCTCGAGCACGCTCAGCTCGAGCCGGGGCTGCGCGTGCTCGAGCTCGCGGCCGGACCGGGCGACACGGGCTTCCTCGCCGCGGAACGAATCCGGCCGGAGGGGACGCTGATCTCGACCGACGTCGCCGAGCCGATGCTCGAGATCGCCCGCGCCCGGGCGGCGGAAATGAGGCTCGAAAACGTCGAGTTCAAGCGGATCGAGCTCGACTGGATCGACCTCGAGACCGCGAGCGTGGACCGGATCCTGTGCAAGTGGGGTCTGATGTTCAGTGTCGACCCCGAGACCTCGCTGCGCGAGGCGCGTCGGGTGCTGCGGCCGGGCGGCCGCATCGCGCTGGCCGTGTGGGACGAACCGCCGGCCAATCCGTGGGCGACAATCACCACCCGTGCCCTGGTCGAGCTAGGCCATGCCGAGCCACTCGATCGCGACGCCCCGGGCGGGATGTTCTCCCTTTCGCGCCCGGGCCGTCTGCAGTGGCTGCTCGAAGCGGCTGGTTTCCTCGACGTGCACGTCGAGACGGTGCAGCCCGCGCGCTCATGGGCCAGCGTGGAGGACTACGTGGCCGAGACGCGCGACCTCTCGTGCGCTTTCGGCCAAACCTACGCCACGCTTTCGGGCGAGCAGCGCGAGCAGGTGACGGGGAAGATCGCCGAGCTCGCGCGAGCGTATACCGCCCCGGACGGATCGCTGAGTATGCCGGCGCGCTCGCTGGTAGCCGCGGCCGACGCATGAACCTCACCCCGGCGAACTCGTGCGCGGCCGACGCATGAACCTCACCTCGGCAAACTCGTGCACGCGTTCTTGCAGCAAGCAAGGGCGATTGCAGTGATTCCGGTTCGTCGGCGTCTTGACCACACTGCGCGCCATGCGTATGCGACTTTCCTTGCTCATCACGATCGCGACCGGCGCAATCCTCATCGCTCCTTCGACGGCCGCGGCCTATTTCCTCCACGTCGTCGCGCCGGGTGAGACGCTGTCGTCGATCGCCGCAGCGGACGGGCTGAGCGTCAGTCAGCTCGCCGCCGCAAACGGGCTCTCGCCCGCGGGCCAGCTGATCGCCGGCTCGACGGTCCAGATCCCCCCGCAGTCGTCCTCCGGCGCGAGCTCGACGACGGCGTCGACCGGAAGCTCGCCGGCGGCGTCGACGGCAAGCTCCACCGCGGGGTCGACCGGGTCCGTCGGCGACGGCGACAACGATGCC
>JAFAZZ010000402.1 GCA_019239375.1 Solirubrobacterales bacterium
GCCGGGCTGGCCGATCACATCGTGCCCTGGGAGAACGCGTACCGAAGCGCGCAGCTCCTGGGCGGCTCGAAGCGGTTCGTGCTGTCGACCAGCGGCCACATCCAGGCGCTCGTGAATCCGCCCAGCTCAGAGAGCCGGGCCACCTACCGCGTCGGCGACGCCCCCGAGACGGAGGCCGAGGCTTGGACGCAGGCGGCCGACATGAAGCCCGGGAGCTGGTGGCCAGACTATCGCGAGTGGCTGACCCGCCGGGCGGGCGCGTTGGGGCCGGCGCCGGAGACGCTCGGGAGCCGGAAGCACACGGCGACGGCCAAGGCCCCGGGCAGCTACGTACATGCCAGCTGATCGCTCACTCACGGCGACGGCCAAGGCCCCGAGCAGCTACGTACATGCCACCTGATCGCTCATTGGCGCCGGTGCCCCCGACCGAGGGCAGCGAGGCCGGGGACCCAGACCGTGAACGGTTCGTGTTCGGCGCCGATCCGATCCGCGACCGCTGGTGGGGCCGGCCGCTGGCCGAAACCCGATGGTGCCTCGAGCTGGGGCGTCTGCTCGCCGACCCGGTGTGGCGCGGGGTCGGCGTCTCGCATGGCGACGGCCAGCCAGTCGTCTTGATGCCCGGCTTTCTGGCCGGCGACAGGACGCTCGGTGTCATGGCGGCCTGGTTGCAGCGTCTCGGGTATCGCCCTCGGTTTGCCGGCTTTGTCACCAATACCGATTGCTCGGACCGCGCGCTTGACCGCGTCGAGCGCACGGTCGACGACCTTTGGCGTTCATGTGGGCGCCGCGTCGCGCTGATCGGACACAGCCGCGGGGGCCACTTCGCCCGCGCGCTCGCCGCCCGCCGCCCGGATCGGGTGTCTCACGCCATCTCGATGGGAGCCGACCTGCAGGGGATGTTCGGCGCCAGCAGACCAACCATGTTCGCGGTCAGGGTCGCCCGACGCGCCGTCCATGCGAGCGGGCGGGCGCGCCGAGACACCTGCCTTTCCTCTCATTGCGGCTGTCCCTTCAGCCACGACTACGCGCGGCGCTTTCCCTTCGACCGGGTGCGGCTCACCAGCATCTACTCGAAGGGCGACGGCGTAGTTCACTGGCAATGCCAGGTGGTCCCGCACGCCGATTGCGTCGAGGTGACCGGCAGCCACATCGGCTTGATCTTCAACCGCAAGGTCTACCGGGCCGTGGCCGGCGCCCTGGCCCTGCCGGAGTTGCCTGAAGGATGATGCCGGGAATGACCGCGGCCCTGGATCGGCACGCACGCCGACGCGAGGCGACACGAGTGAAGCTCCTCGACGCCGCCAAAGCCCTGTTCGCTCGCCAGGGTGTGGACAACACGCGCATCCAAGAGATCACCGACGAGGCCGATGTTGGCTTCGGGTCGTTCTACAACCATTTCCAGAGCAAGGAGGCCCTCATCGAGGTCGTTCTCGCCGAGACGATCGCGGGCCAGGGCACCGAAATCGATGGCCTCGCGCTTCAGCTCGACGATCCCGCCGAGATCATCTCGGCCGCGCACCGCAGCTTCGTCCTCCGCGCGCGTGACGATCCCGACTGGGGATGGCTGCTCGTGCGGCTCGACGTCTCACACAACATCCTGCTCGCCGCGCTCGGCCCCTACGCCCGTCGCGACCTGCGTGCCGGCGTCAGCGCCGGCCGACTCAGCGTGCCGCAGGAACGGATCGCGCTGTACGCCGCCGGCGGCGCCCTCCTCGCCGTGATGCGAGCCGTGCTTGTCGGGGATGCCCCGAAGGATGCCGACATCCTCCATGCCGAAGGCGTGCTCCGCCTTTTCGGTCTGCCCTCTGATGAAGCGGCCGAAGTCGCGCGACGCGTGCTGCCGGCCACGTCCACAGAGCACCAGACCACGGCCCGCCCGTGAGGTGCTTTTCCAACCGTCGGACCGCCTCATCGCGCGCCTGAGGCGGCCACAGCCGACGCGGGTTGAAGGCCGCACACGCGCCGCTCGAGAATGACGTCCACCGCGAGCCCCCGCACTACCGCGGCGACCCAGACCCTTCCCTCGCGAGCCGGGCGAGTGGGCCGATCTGTCCATGCAGGCCATGTAACCCTTGGCCGCGACGGCCGCGCTGTGAGACTTGCGAACAACGCGTGCGGGGTATAGGTTGCTGCTCGCATCGTGACAATCGGCCCGTGCGAGGTAGGGCCCATATCGGGAGGGCGCAGATGAGTTCCTGGGTGCCAGCCTGCAAACGTTGTGCGACGTGTCGGTGGGTGATGCGTGCGGTTGTCCTTGGGTACCGGAACCCCGGCTCGGAGGGAGGCACCCATGCGTAACAGCAGCATGCTTTCACGGTTGGTGCTGTTGTCCCTCTCGGTGGTGTTGGTTGGCGCCCTCGGCGGCACTTCGGTGGCCACGGGGAGCGCCAAAAAGCTCCGGGCCCGCGCGGCCGCTTCGACCACGATCACCTATGGCCCATTCTCGCCGACCTTCGCCGGGCCCGCGGCGACGGGCTGCGCCAGCGGCTGCTCGCTGCTAACCGGCCCATTCGTGACGAGCTCGACCGCACCCTCGTCGTCGACAAGTAACGCGCCGGCAGTGCTGAACAGCCCAGCCCGGTCGGGCGAGGCGCACGCGATGCCAGGCCCGACGGCGGCTGGCATCGCGAAGCGGAGCCACATCGCGCGGAGCCACGCTCGCGCGACGGCTCACGCCGCGGCCGCTCCTACCCCCGTGATTCCGAACGTCAGGTGCCAGCCGATTGGTCTAGGCTGCGACACGATCAGCACCTCGGCGGGCGGGGCGACCCGCGTTAAGGGGCTGAAGGCCGTCGACAGCGCCTCGCTGAGCACAAACTCGAGCGCCCTCGACGTCGAGCCACCCGATCAGGGCCTCTGCGCGGGCAACGGGGACGTCGTAGAGACCAACAACATCGGCGAGATCCTGGTGTTCAACACCGCGCTGAAGCGTCTGTCCGCGCCGATCCCGCTGGACACCGTCATGGGGCTGACCAGCCGGGCATGGAGCAGCGGCGGAGACCCGTCCTGCGAGTATGACTCGAGCAACGGTGGGCACTGGTTCTTCACGGAGATCGTCTCGGCCAGTTCCGAGGCCAACCAGGGCGCATTCAGCGGGTGTTTCGCGGCGGTCCCGGTCGCCAATACGTGCTACGAGGGCATCGCGGTGAGTCAGGGCTCCAGCCCGTTCGGTCCCTACAACGTGTATTACCTGAACGCCGACTACAACCCGGACGAGCCGGGCTATCCCAACCTGCTCAATGACTTCGCGAAGATCGGAGTGACCCGGGACGCGTTCCTGGTGTTCTACGACGAGTTCCCGCTCCTCGCAAACGGGTTCGGCGGCGGCGGCTTCAACGGTGCGCAGGAGTTCGCCTTTGACAAGACCGCGCTCGAAAAAGGCCGTCGCGTCACGCTGGCAGGCGGGGTGCCCAACCCCAACTTCAACGTGGCCATCGAGAACATGGGCCTGCTCCCCACTCCGGACGGGACGTGTGCGAGTACGAGTCCGGACACGGCCGGCATCGACTGCTGGTCGGCGGTGATCCCCGCGCAGCCGGCGGACTCCGGCCAGTGGGACAACCACTATGGCGGGTCCGGGTTCATGGTGAGCGCTCTGGACTTCGAGAGCTTCTTCGGTAACCCCTCCCCGGGGGACAACCGGGTGGCGGCCTGGGACTGGACGGGCCTCAGTAACCTGAACAGCAGCGACTGCCGTAGCTGCAGCGGCGTCAATTTCGGCGGCCAGGTGTTCACCGGGCAGCAGCCGTACTACGGCCCAGAAAACATCTTCGGGGTCGGCAACCTGTCTCCTCAGAAGGCAGGGCCGATTCCGTTGGGTGACGAATGTACGGTCGTCGGTGCCCCAAGCCAACCCTGTCCCGAAGGCGGCATTAATCCCAACTCCGACAGCATGACCCAGGTCTCGCAGGGCCAGGGCCAGCTGTGGAGCGCGCTGCCCACCGAGGTCAACCAGATCTTCGCGTCCAGCTCCGAGATCCACAATGGCGCGGCGTACTGGGTGATCGGCACCAGCTCGTTCGACAAGACCGGCCTATTCACCATGACCGACCAGGGGTACGCCTCGGCGGCCCACGAAGACCTGGAGTTTCCCGCCATGGCCGCTGAAGGCACCGGCGGCAACGGCAAGGCGATCATGGACTTCACGCTGAACGGCGACGGCGGGCCAACCGGTGCCGACCACGGCGGCTTTTATCCAAGCACCGCCTACGGCCGGCTGACCTCAACCTCCAACGGGCTGACCGGATCGAAGATCAATATCGCGGACCTCGGGCAGTCGCCGCAAGACGGATTTACCGAGTACCAGCCGTTCCCCGGTCCGGGCGACCCGCCCCGGCCGCGTTGGGGCGATTACAGCTGGGGGATCTACCTGCCGGGCGGCAGCGACCGGTTGTACTTCGCCAACGAGTACATCCAGTTCCCCAACTGCACCGGCAGCGCGTTCACGCTGACGATCGGAACCTGCGGCGGGACCCGAGACGGCCTCGCCAATTGGGGAACCTCCGTCAACTACGTCGTGCCATAGCTGCGCTAGCCATCCCAGGGCGGGGCCGAGCAGGTACGGTCCCGCCCTGCGGCCGCGCAAACCGCTCGCATTGCCGGCGTCAGCGATCGGCGGACCAGCGTTTCGCTCGGGATGGACTGGTGGTGGTTTTGAGAGGATCGGGCCGTGACCGATGCCAGCATCAGCTTCCCGCGCCAGTATGCCCGTACCGCGGGGTTCTCCCTGGGCGTTCCATACGCCTTCGCGATCGCTCCGGACGGCATCCGCGTCGCCTTCCTTCGGGCGCGCTCGGGCACCGACCGCAGCACCAGCCTGTGGGTGCGTGACACCGCCAGCGGCGCCGAGCGGCTGGTCGCCGACCCAGAGAACCTGCTCTCGGGCTCGGTGGAGAGTCTCCCGCCAGAAGAGCGGGCGCTCCGAGAGCGTACCCGGCAGGCCGCCGCGGGTGTCGTGTCCTTTGCGACCGACGAGGCGGTGCGTATCGCGGCGTTCACGCTGTCCGGGCGGCTGTTCGTCGCCGATCTGGCCGACCTGGACGGCACCGGTGTGCGGGAGCTGGTGGTGCCCGGGCCGGTGCTTGACCCGCGTCCTGACCCGACGGGGGAGCACATCGGGTATGTGGCGGAGGGGGCGCTTCGCGTCGTCGCCGCTGACGGCGCGGGTGACCGGGCGGTGGCTGTGCCGGAGAGCGAGAACGTGACCTATGGGCTGGCCGAGTTCTTGGCCGCCGAGGAGATGTACCGGACCCGCGGGTTCTGGTGGTCACCCGACGGACAGCGGTTGCTGGTGGCTCGAGTGGACACCACGCCGGTGGCCCGGTGGCACCTGTCGGATCCGGCCCACCCGGACCGCCCGCCCGTGCAGGTCGCTTACCCGAGGGCGGGCACTGCGAACGCCGATGTCAGCGTGCTCCTCGCCGGGCTGGACGGAAACCTGACGGAGGTGGGTTGGGAGTCCGCCGACGCCCCTTACCTGACCTCGGCGCACTGGTCGCGCGGCGGGCCCGCGCTGCTGCAGGTCGTCTCGCGCGACCAACGGACGATGCGGGTGTTGGGCGTGGCCGAGGACGGCACGGTGGAGCGGATCTGCGAGGACACCGACCCGGACTGGGTCGACGTGGTCATCGGGACTCCCGCCTGGACGCGGGGCGGCAAGCTGGTCCGGGTGGTGGCCAGCGACGGCGCCTACCGGCTGATGATCGGCGCGGACCCGGTTACCCCGGTGGGCCTGAATGTCGCGGCCGTTCTGGACGTTGGCGACGACGACGTGATGTTCACCGCCACCGGGGAGGATCCGGCCGAGGTCCATGTCTACACCGGGGGTGCGAACGGCACCGTCCGACTGACCCACCAGGCCGGGGTGCACCAGGCGGCCCGGGGCGGGGATGTCGTGGTTACATCATCCCGTTCGCTCGGCTGGTCCGGCCCTCGGGTGCGGTCCTGGCGGCGCGGCGAGCAGACCGGGGAGATCGCCTCGCTCGCGGAGACCCCGGTGATCACCCCCGAAGTGACGTTCCTAACCGTCGGCGCGCATGAGCTCCGCTGCGCGCTGCTGCTACCGCGAGGGCACCAGCGCGGCTCGGCCCGGCTGCCGGTGCTGTGCGACCCCTACGGCGGCCCGGCCGCGCAGCGCGTGGTCTGTGCGCGCAACGCCTACCTGACGCCGCAGTGGTTCGCCGACCAGGGCTTCGCTGTGCTGATCGCCGACGGCCGGGGCACACCCGGCCGCGGGCCCGACTGGGACCGGCTAATCCACTACGACGAGGCCACGCTCAACCTGGAGGACCAGGTGGAGGCGCTACACGCGGCCGCCGCGGCGCAACCCGACCTGGACCTGACCCGGGTCGGTATCCGCGGCTGGTCCCACGGCGGCTACCTGGCCGCGCTGGCCGTCCTGCGGCGCCCGGATGTCTTCCACACCGCCGTGGCCGGCGCGCCGGTCACCGACCAGCGGCTGTATGACACGTTTTACACAGAGCGTTACCTCGGTCACCCGGACCATCACCCTGATGCTTACGCTCATAACTCGCTGATCGATGATGCGCCGAGGCTGGAGCGCCCGCTCATGCTCATTCACGGGCTGGCCGACGACAACGTGGTGGTGGCGCACACGCTGCGGCTGTCGTCGGCGCTCCTGGCCGCGGGGCGGCCGCACACCATGCTTCCGCTGTCCGGCGTCACCCACATGGCACGGCAGGAAGAGGTCGCGGAGAATCTCATGCTGCTCCAAGTGGAGTTCCTCAAGCGCACGCTCGGCATGACCGGCTGAGCCAGAGGATCGTTACGAGCGCCGCGACCGGACGAGCGCTTCGTCAAACAAAGGGCGGTCGCAGGTCAGGGTGAGTCCGACGGCGCGGTTACCCCGCGGCTTAACGCGTGTCGCGATCACCGCTCGGGCGCAGTACTGAGCCCGGCGTGGGTCCTGGCCCCGACTCGGGCGTAGATGCGGACGGCGTCGGCAAGCTCCTCAGCGGTTACGTGCTCATCGCTCACATGCGCAAGCTCGGGAGCGCCGGGACCCAGCAGGACCGTTGCGATACCGTGCCAATCGAGCCAGGAGGAGTCGTTCGCCGCGGAGTCCATTCCGAACGCTCCTCGGCGCTGGACCGCCAGCACGGATTCGCGCGCAATCACCGCGATCTCATCATCGGGACGGATGGCGTAGGGCGGGCAGCTCCGGACCAGTTCGAGGTCGTAGCGAAACGGTGGACGGATCACCGCCGCGGCTACGTCCCTGACCGCGGCCACCGCCGCCTCCACGTCCTCACCCGGCAGCAGCCGCCGGTCGAGCCCGATCTCGACCGAGTCGGGCACGATGTTCAGGGCGCGCACGGCAGCTCCCGCGTCGATCCGCGTCACCGCCAATGAAGCGCAGGGCGGGTCAAACCGCTCGTCCACGGCGTCCAGCGGCAACCTTGCCAATGCTTCGATCAGCGCCGCGCTCGGTGGCACCGGATCGTGCAGGTAGGGGAGCTGCCCGGCGTGTCCGCCGCGGCCGTGCACGGTGACCGTTGCCCAGAGCAGTCCGCGATTGCCCAGGAAAACGTCGAGCCCGGTCGGCTCTCCACAGACTGCCCGCCGCGCGGTGGCGAGCCCTCGTTCCAGCAATGAGATCATCCCTCGCCGGCTCCCGACCTCCTCATCGCCAGTGAGGATCAACTCGAGCGCGCAGTCGTGGAGGAGGTTCGCGTCATCAAGCGCGATGAGCGCAGCAACGAACGCGGCGACGCCTCCCTTCATGTCGCACGTCCCGCGCCCGTAGAGCAGCCCGTCCCGCTCGGTGAGGGCGAATGGCGGCATCGTCCACGAGTCATACACGGGAACGACATCCACGTGGCCGGCGAACGCGATGCGCCGCGCTGGCGTGCCGCGGCCGAAGCGCAGCACCAGGCTCGTCAATCCGTCCTTAACCGGCCGCACGATCTCGATTGCCGCCCCCGCGAGTTGGTCGGCGACTAAGTTAAGGCAACTCTCAATGGCGGGATCGGCCTCCACTGACGGCTGGGCTACGAGCTCGGCCAGCAGATCGCGGGCCGTCCCGGCGTGTCGCCGAGCCGCCTCGTCGGCAACCTCGAGAACGGACTCGTTTGTTCCGCGACCGGTACCCATCCTCAGCTCTTCGCTCCGTAACAGATCACGAACCGGACGCGTGCAGATCGGCCAACACCTTCACCTGTCCTGCCAACTGTCTGATCCTTTCGTCGCCCGAGCCACAAGAGGACTCGCCGGGGTCGAGTACGGCTCGGGCTACGGGATAGCAGGCCGGCGGAGCATGACGCTCCGGTCAACTCGGGCGCACGGCCCGCGGCTTCGCCTCTGCGTCTTCGAGGAGCAACACGCCGATCCTTTTTGCTCGCCGCGCGGCGTCGCGATCTCCTTCCCCTGCGGCCACGATCGATCCCTTCATGAGGATGTGCCATTGGCGGGCGAAGTCCTGTGCGTTGGCGATGCCGGCCTCACGCGCCAGGCCCTCGACGAAGCCGCGGATGCTGGCCAGGTAGGTAACGCTTGCGCGGTGAACCGGAGCGGCGGGATCGGGATGCTCGAGCATCACGTTGATGAACGAGCATCCCTCGAAGTCGGTGCGACGGAACCATCCGTCGAAGACGTCGAAGATGGTCAGGAGTCGGGAGGTCGGGTCGCTGGCGCGCCGGTACACCTCGTGCTCGAGCCAGTGCCTGGTCCATTGGTCATCGCGCCGCTCCAGGAAGGCCAGCACAAGGTCCTGCTTGGAGGCGAAGTGGCGGTAGAGCGTCTGCCGCGCGACGCCGGAGCGCGAGATGACCGCGTCGATGCCTACCGCTTGGATGCCGTGACGCGAGAACAGCTCGTAGGCAGCATCGAGGATCCGGTCGTGTGCCCCTGGGCTCTGACTTCGGGTGTCGGTCTCGATCAGCTTTGCCACCGGGTCCATGATAGGAGAACGATCGGTCTTCCTCTCGGGTGCTTGACCCTGATTCTGCCCGAGCGATACGCTCTGATCCGAGGGAGACCAGTCAGTCTCGCTCGCCCACACCACGCGGCCCCAAAATCGGAAGGAGGGGATTGACCAGAAGGACTGAACGGGACCCATTCACGGCATCCCGACCCTTGCGCCCGAGAGGAGGAGTGTTCAGAAGATGGCTTACGACTTGAGATCTGAGACAGGCATCCCGACCCAGCCCGTGGGTTCCCTACCGCGGCCGGCGAAGCTGCAGGCGGCATACGCCGACTACGACGCGGGCAGGATTTCGAAGCAGCAGCTCGAGGCCGAGCAGGAGGCGGCGGCTAAGGACTCGGTCAGCCGGTTCGAGGCGACGGGGTCGCCGATCATCGCCGATGGCGAGCAGTGGTGGTCCAGCTTCGCGACGTACCCGGTGACCGACACGCTCGCGGGCACCGGACTCGCCGACCACCTCGCGGCCGGCGGGCAGTACTTCGCGATCTTCTCGGATGGTCATTACCGTCAGCTGCCCAAGTTGGTCGGCGGCCCGTTCCGCTACAAGACCTACGCCGCGGACACGCTCGCGCGGTCGATCGGGTTCGCGACCAAGCCGATGAAGCAGGCGGTCATCGCCCCGTCGATGCTCGCCCTGCTGTATCCGCTGGACGAGGAGCTTCCGGGCTACTCGCGCGAGGATTTCGAGGGAGATCTCGTCAGCGAGTGCGAGAAGGACATCCGGGGCGCGTTCGACGCGGGCGCCGCGTGCGTGTCGATTGACTTCACCGAGGGGCGGCTGGCGCTCCGCGAAGATTCCCGCAATCCGTGGACGGGCCGCGGCATGCTGCCGCACTTCATTGATCTGATCAACCGGGTTCTCGACCGGTTCAGCCCTGACGAGCGGATCAACATCGGCGTGCACACCTGCCCGGGTGGGGACCGCGATGCGGTGCACAGCGCCGATGTGCCTTACGCCGCCCTGCTGCCGAGCCTGTTCCAGCTCAACGCCGGGTTCTTCCTCATGCAGAACAAGAGCGAGCGTGACCGCGAGTCGGTTTACAAGCTGGTCGGCGAGCACAGTCGCGAGGACGCGAACGGCGTGGCGCAGGTGGTCCACATCGGCGTAATCAACCCGCAGAACCCTCGCGCTGAGACCCCGCAGGAAGTCTGCGACGAACTGCTCACGGCGGCGAAGTACATTCCCAAAGAGCGTCTCGGTTCGACCGATGACTGCGGTTTCTCACCATTCAGCATCGACGAGAAGCCGTTGCACGGCTCGCCCGATTTCGCCCGAGACGTGGCCTTCGAGAAGATCACCAGCCGCGTGCAGGGCACCAAGATGGCAGCGGAGAGACTCGGCATCCACGTCCCAGCCGCCGCTTAGCTCGTTGCCGGCACGGTCCGGCCGGTCGACGGCCGGGCCCTCCGGTGCCGCTCTCGGTAGGGCCGCATCAGGACGAGAGGCGCGGCGCGCGGGCACACGAGGACGGCTGCGATTGCACGTTGCACGAGCCCTGCCGACTCACGGTGGCGTGAAGTTGCGGCCGAACAATCAGAACGACCGCAATCCGGTGAAGCGAGGTGGTGCCAGACAAAGTTTTTGCGCTCGCGAACGCCTACCCGTTATGGTTGCGAGGTGGGTACTCCGGAGTTTCCCGGCGGCCCTTCCGAAGGACCGTTGCCCTCGCCGCCAGAAGTGCAGCAGTCGCCGGCTGCGCATCCAGGACGGATAGCACAGCCGACCGCCGCGGCGATCGCGGTACCGGATCCCTCCGGCCCATCCTCCCCGGGCTATCCGGCGACCGTTGAGATCACATACCCGTCCCAGCTAAACCGATGGCTCCCCCTGATCAAGTGGCTGCTGGCGATCCCGCACTACATCGCCCTGTTCTTCGTCGCAATCGGGGCATTCTTTGTCGCCGTCTACGGCTTCTTCGCAGTGCTGTTCACCGGCCGCTGGCCGCGAGGCGCTTTTGATTACCTGGTCGGCGCGGCTCGGTGGTATTACCGCGTGCTTGCCTACGTGCACCTCATGACCGATGTCTACCCGCCGTTCTCGCTGGCCGACGATCCGCACTACCCACTGCGGCTGAACGTCGATTACCCTGAGCGCATCGCGAACTGGCGCCCGCTCGTTCAGTGGCTGCTGGCGATCCCGTACGTGTGGGTCGCTGGCGTGCTCTACTGGCTCACCGGCGTCCTGACGATCGTCGCTTTCTTCACGGTGCTCTTCACCAAGAAGATCCCAAAAGGGATCTTCGAGCTGATGTTGCCAGGCTTGCGCTGGAACCTCCGGGGCAACGCTTACGCCTATTTCATGACCGATCGCTACCCGCCGTTCGTCTGGGGTTAGCCGCCGCGGGATTGTTGACGGAGGGAGATCGCTGAGTTCTCCCTCAGCGGAATTGCCAGATCTGGCTGCTCGTTTCGCCGCACCGCGCGAGGATCACGGCGGCGCGGTTGGAAGCGTCGCCGTTGGCGATGTTCAAGCACATGCCGAGCATCTCCAACTGTCCGGCGCTCGTTACCGTCACCCGCTGCGCGGTAGTGCCGTTGCAGTCGTTGATCTGGATGCGGGTTCCCTCCGCCGCGCTCGGTGTGTCCAAGCACTTACCCACGATGTGCACTTCGCCGGTTCCGGTGCTGGTGAATTGGACTTCGCGACTACTGAACCGGAATTGCTGGGCTGCGGTGCCGTTGCAGTCCCACATCTGGATCTTGGTGCCGTTGGTCATGCTCGCGTTCGGGTCGTCGAGGCATTGTCGTCCGTTGAGCACGCTGGCTAGCTGTACGAAGGCGGCCGGGACAGCGGCAAACACGGTGCGCGCGCGCGTCGCGTCGTTACACGACCGGTTAGCACTGTCTGAGGTCAGCGCACAAACCATCTTCCCGGCGCGCTCGGGGCCGTAGCGTGCCACCAGCTCGGAGCGCAAGATCGCCCACTGGCGCCTGGCTTCGCCGATCGCGTCGTTGACCGCGCGCTGCGCGTTGTCGGCAATCTGCCCACGCGGGGTGATCGGGTCGCTGACGAACCCCGTCGTCACGTTGATGAGCTCCCTGTCCTTGTTGAGCCCCTCGTCGTGAGTGATGCGACCCGCACACTTTGAGCTCGGATAGCAGCCTGTCGCCAAACGCGGATCCGGCAAAGGAGCAGACGCCTGCCGCAGATCCCAGTAGGAGGGCAGGTCGCGATGGCCGAGCCCGGGCGGGTTCGTGATGCTGAGCGCCTGATTGGGATTCGAAAGATCCGCCCAGTTGCTGTGGGAGTAGAAGTCCTCCGTCACGTGCAGCACGTAGCCGAACGGCTCCCACACGTTGCACTTCGCGCGACCGAGGCTGCCGTCAAACGAGCAGTTCGGTGAGAAGATTCCCGTTCCGGGGTCCGTGACGTCGACGTTGCCCCTACTGTCGAGTAGCGTGCTGGCCGTCGCCACCGCGCCCTGCACCGGCCAGGTCCTTCCGAGTGTGCGATCGGGACGTCCGGAGAAGAGCATATCCCGAGCCCACTGCCGGCACGCATTCAGCGTCTCGGTGGCCTTTGCCCGGGACTGCGGATAGCCCGGCGTGGCGAGGTAGTCGGCATCGTCACAGTGCCAGTAGAAGGGGCCACCGGACAGGTGAAGCGGGATGTTGTCGGGAGTCCCGACGGCGCCCCATGCTCCGGTCGTACCGGCGACGTTGTTCAGCGACGCAGCCTCAAAACAAGACCCGTCATGCGGCTGGCCGGCCCGGCAGCCGAGGGCGAGCCGGGTTATCCGCTCGTGCTCGCCGCGCTGCCCCAATATGTTGACCGTCCCGAACGCGGATGCCGTTGCCGGCGCAAGGCTGGCGATGCAGAGCCACATCGCTCCGGCAGCCATCAACGCGTGCCGTGACACCCTCATCACCTAGATCCCGCAGTCCCCGGCTGCTGCACAGTCCGGCAGGCTGAAGTCGATCACGGCCTCGACGAAGTGGCGCCGCGGTCCTGACGGTCCCGCGCGCGTGACCGCCACGCGCGCTTTGCACTGGATGCGAAACGGAGAGTCATCGCCGAACGTGAAACAACTAAGTCCGTGATCCGTCTTGTGGTATTGCACCATCATAAGCCTCGCCTGTGCACATGTAAGGTTTGTCACGCGAACCTGCGAAACCGGCCAGCCATCGACCATGAATCGACCACACGACCGGGTCGCGCTAGCACTGGCTGCATGAGCGGGCGAGCTCGCCGACAGCGCACATGCCAGCAGCATGACGCTCACCAAAAGCGTCAGCACCCGAGGCGAAGTTCGTTTGCCTCCTCCTAATTCGCAGACGCGCTGGTACACGACCCCTGTCCTCTCACCAAAACCTTGATCTCCTCGCGGGAGGCGAAATACCTCACGCCGCCATCCGCTCCAGCTCCTACCGGCGAGCCAGGGGTTATGTCACCCTGGTCGCTGCACTCAGCTAGTCGTACATTATCGGCAAACCACCATGCAAGTGCGACCAGCTACGGCAAGCGACTTTGCGCTGCCTCCGGGGACAAATCAGTGCTTGGGAGAGCGTGGTGGCGCTTGGCCGCCCGTTGACGGCGCCGGTTGGCTGATCGCAGTCGACGAGCGCTGGCCTGCGGTCACCGTGGGTTGTTGCCCGTGCCCGGCAGGCATCCGTTCGCCACCGGTCCCCGGCGACTGGTGACTGGTGGTCGTGCGAGGCTGCTGACTCGTCGCCATAGGCCGCCTGTTGTAGCTCGGCGCAAGCGGCAGCGCCCGATACGGACGGGGAGCCACCGGCGTCCCCGCGCGTGGCGGAGACGGGAGCAGCAGGTTGCGTTCGAAGTATCCCGGCATGCTGAACAGGCTCGCCGGAACGTGGCCGATCGACTTCCAACCATGGGTGGTCAGCGTGAGCGGCGTGTCGAGCGCTGTCGTGTTGTCCGCCCAATCCCAGGCATAGATGGTCAGCCGGTAGCGGCCAGGCTCGAGCGTGGTAGGGAGGGGAGGCGCGAGTCCGTCGGTGACCCTGTAGCTCCAATGGGGTATGCACACGGTGCGGCTCGCAAAGCAGTCGTAGCCGGGAGCCTGTGCGCCCGGCGCGTAGATCAGCGAGCGCTGCGCGAACTGAAGCAGGTGCGTTCCGCGGAACGACCATTCCAGCGGCGTGACGGCGACCCTCTGGCTGTCATAGAGCCGGTAGGCGATCGCCGCCGGCGCGAGAACGGGCGTGAAATAGGTGGTCTTTCGAATGAACGTTTGTGGATCGTAGGCGGAGACCACCACCTGCCCATCGCTCGATACAGACGGTGTACCGATCACCGGGGCTGCGCGGTCGACGTACGGTCTAAGCACGCTGCCCTCAGGCCGAAGCGGGTCGGCATATTGACCGTCCGCGCCGATCTCCGAAAACGCCATATGTCCGTATCCGGCCATGACCGTTCCCAGGACGGTCTTGAACGGGATGACGAGTTCGCCTGTGCTCACCTCAGGGTTGATGTGCCAGTAGATGTAGTTGCCGACCTGGATGCGGGCATTGGGGCCGTTCGGGGCAAGCACCTCGGCAACTCCCGGCTGCACCGCGAAAACTCTTGCTCCGTTTCGAGCCTGGATATCGACGGCCACGTGGAGCGATCCGGGCCGCAACTCGTTCAGACCCGCTCGGATCGGATGCTGCTGGTGAAACGGCGCCAGCGGCCATCCGGTCTCCGCGTCGTACGGGCGGCACCCGATCGAGCACGTGAGCCCATCGGCATAGAGCGACGGCACCTCTCCCGGCCGGGTCGGCCGATCCGCAGGATTCGGCGCGAACGGCAACGTGAAGGCCGGGGACTCCGCAAACGTGGTGGGTGCCTGTGCGCCCGCAGCACCCGCACCGCGTACATACGAAGGCCGGGCGACAGCAACCCGGGACCCTGCCCTGGTCACGAAATCCGAGGTCGCGACGATCGCGACCAGCGCCGCGAGGACACCGCTCAGCGCGGCGAGGGCGACGAGTCGCGCCGGGTATATCGCCGAGCTAGCACGGGGATGATCGAGAGCGCTGATATCGCCTCCAGCCTGAGCGGCCGCAGAGCAAGCAGCAGCCGCGAGCGCTTCGTTCGCCGCCGGAGGGTCCGATCCTCTCTGTCATGGAAGCCGAGAGGATCGGTTCATGAGCGGCCAGATCAATGACAAGCGCACCCATTTCCGAGGCTGCGTGTTAAAGGGGTTGAATGAGAACTACGCGGCAGCTATATGATCGGCCAAATGGCGGTGGCCGCGACCCCAAGTCAGGTGGTTGATGATTCCGAACCATGAAGCTCGCAGCAGTCGCCGCGGCATGCTGGCAGTGCTCCTGCTCGCGACGATGATCGTCGCATTGCTGCTTGGCGGCAGCCCAGGGCGCAGCGCAGGATCGCTCCGATCACCCGCGGCCGCCCGTGCCGCGGCGTCCGCACCGGTGGCGGGCAGAGCAGCGCTGGCAGCAAACCAGGCCGACGTGACCATCCCGGCCCAGGCGAGCACGACCCCCATTCCGCGCGCGTTCCTGGGGCTGTCGACCGAATACGCGACGCTGCCCCTGGTCGAGGCGCACACCACTCTGTACGAGCGGGTGCTGTCGCTTCTGCAGGTGCCTGGAGACGGGCGGTTCGTTCTGCGCATCGGCGGCGACTCCGCCGACCACGCGATTTTCGACGCGTCGGCAGATCGCCTGCCCCCGTGGGCGTTCCCGGTCACCCCCAGTCTGGTGGCGCGCACGGTCGCCATCATCAAGGACCTCCGGTTGCGGGTCATCCTGGACCTCAACACGATCTCCACCACCGCCCGCGTGACCGGTGTCTGGATACGGTCGGCTCTCGCGGCAACCAACCTGGCACGGAGCCTTGTCGCCTTCGAGATCGGGAATGAGCCAGACATCTACAACCGCGCAACCTGGGCCGGGGACCTCCTAGCAGCGAACCCTCCATCGACGCTCAACCAAGCCGTCGTCAGCCCGGTGCAGCTGCCCGACCAGATCACGCCGACGAGCTACGTCCGAACCTACCGGGCGTTTGCGCGTGCGCTCGCTTCGGCGGCACCCGACGCGGCTCTGGTGGCTCCAGC
>JAFAZZ010000412.1 GCA_019239375.1 Solirubrobacterales bacterium
AACCACCGCGGCCCCGAGGGCCACCGCACAAGCGAAGACATCGTCGAGCTGGTCCGCAAGCTCGCCGAACACAGCTCAGATGATCAGACCGCCGCGATCCTCAACAAGCAGGGGCGCCGCACCGGCACCGGCATGGTGTTCAACCAGTCGCGCGTCAAGCACGTCCGCCAGAAGCACGGGATCCCGGCCGCCCCGCCGCCGGACCCCGACAGCGACCTGTTCACCATCCGGCAGGCCGCCACCGAACTTGGCGTCACCCCGCCCACGATCTATCGGTGGCTCACCGCGGGCCTGCTGCCCGGCGAACAGACCACCCCGCACGCGCCGTGGCGGATCCGGATCACCGACGAGATCCGCGCCAGGTTCGTTGCTGACGTTCCCGACGGGTACATGCCGTTGGACGAGGCGGCCAAGCGGCTCGGGTGCGCGCGGCAGACCGTTTTGCACAAGGTCCAACGCGGCGAGCTTGACGCCGTCCAGGTCGTGAGCGGACGGCGAAACGGCCTGAGAATTCAGGTCACCGGCGCCGCCAATGGACTGTTTGACCAATGACGACAGCGAGGAGGGCAGTGTGAACCAGGATCGGGGGGCCCGAGCAGGATGACGTTCTGTTTGGCGTGCAGGAAGTCGAGTTGGCCGAGGTGCTCGATCACCTGCTTCTTGACGCTGCGCTGGAAGGTGAAGTCGAACTCCTCCAAGGTCTTGTGGGCGGGGAATCGGGCGGCGCGGATCCGTAGCCGGCCGCCGGAGGACTCCCGGGAGGACAGCTCGGTCGAGAGCAGCGCCTCGGCGAACCGCTCATAGCTCCACTCCTCCCCGCGGGCGCGCTCGGCGAGCTTCGGCAGCGCCCGGGCCGCGGCCGGCGCCTTCATCGCCCGGAACAGATGCGCCAGCTCCGAGCTGCTGCGAGTCACGCGATCAGCTGGTCGTAGACCGACAGCGGCCGCTGCTCGACGACCAGTTCCTCGACACCTGGCTGGCCGCGACGGTCGCGCAGCGTCCGGGCGTGCTCGAGCGCGGTGATCGTCCGGTTCTTCGCGAACACCCGCTCGTGACGGCAGGCGAGCTCGCCTGTGTCCAGCGCGACCGCGATGATCTCGCGCTGGCTGACACGAACCTCGACGCGGCGACCAACGAGGTTCGGGTCCAGCGAGTAGTCGTTGGTGTCAAACCGGACGTGCGGATCGGGCGCTACCCGCAGCACCCAGCGGCGATCCAGGTCCGGCTCCCGCTCGGGCAGCACTCGCATCACCTCCCGCTCCTCGAGCAGGCGGTCGATCGGGCGGGCCCGCAGCGTCTTGTGCGTGCGCGCGTTGACCTTCGCAAACCACGCATCGAGCTGCAGCTGGTAGTCGAGATGGTTCGCGAACCGCCGGCCAGGCTCGAAGTTCGTCTCCAGGTATCCCTGCAGCCGCTCGACCGCGCCCTTCGCCTGAGGATCCGCAGGCTCGCAGAAGTGCCAGCCGACCGGCAGCCGCCCGCAGAACGCCGCATAGCTATCGGTCGGCCGGCCGCCACCAGCGTGCAGGCACCCCTCCCTGTCCCACACCATCAGCTCCGGCAGCGCACCGAGCTGCCACAAGCACCGCCCCATCCCCCACAACACGTCCGGCGCCTCCTTGCTGAAGATCAAGGCGCCGGCGCCGGCGCGCGAGTACCCCAAGCAGCAGACCACCACCCACGCGCGGCGAACCTGGCCGTGCCCGACCGGCACCAGCGCCGAGGGCTCCCACAGATCCCACTGACAGATCTCGCCCGGCCGATACACGGTGCGCTGATGCGTACGCAGCTTCAGGAACATCGGGCGGACCTCGCGCAGGTAGTCATCGACGATCGTCTTGCCGCCATCGAACCCCAACGGCTCGATCTCCTCCCGCACCCTCACACCCGAGAGCTTCGGGTCGCCCTTCAACAGCCGGTGGACCTCGTCCTTGAACGGATCCAGCATCGAGCCAGCCGGCACCCGCCGATACGCCGGCGGAACGTCCGAGCGCAACGCCCTGCGGATCGTGTTGCGCGACAGCCCCGTCCGCCGCGCCAGCCTCTTGATCGACACCCCCCGCACGAAATGCTCGCGCCGCAACTCCGCCCACAGCTCCACGTCAAGCAAGCCCTCCTCCTGACTCGATCGCGAATGAACCGAGCCAGGCTCAACCGACCCCCGGACGGCTCCGCCACCCGCCCCGAACGGGGTCACTTTTCAGCCGGCAGAGGGGGGTCAGTATTCACCCGGCGCCGACACTCGGATCACCCGCATATCTC
>JAFAZZ010000470.1 GCA_019239375.1 Solirubrobacterales bacterium
CTCGTTGACCGCCACGCCTGAGTCCCACCCCCAATAGATGAAGACCCCGAGCAGCACTCCCGCGATCAACGCGTTCCAGCTCAGGTTGAACGGGTTGAACCATGAAGTCGACACGTGGAGCGATCCAGTGGGGTGGCCGGAATAAACCTTGATCAGCGCGACCACGGCGAACAGGGCAAGGGTGAAGATCTCGATGCCGAGGAGCACGGTCTGAATCTCGGCCGAGCCCGGGCAAGACCAACCTGATGGCGGCCGAGGCGGTGGGTCGGCTGGGGCCGGCGGCCGCGCGAGGTGTCGAGTCGATCGATGTGTTCGCGGCCGGCCGCGACCGAGCGGCGCCCGACGATGGACGCCTGCGCCCGCCCTATGCGATCCAGACGCTGCTCGACGAGCTCACGCTCGAGCCGGTGGTGATCCGGGATGGCCATGCGGACCAGATCGCCCCGCTCACGGCCGGCGGCGCCGTCGACTACGGCGAACCGATCGGCATCGCCGAGACGATCTATACACTCCACTCCGAGCTGGCCACGTTCGGGGAGAGCTTCGGTTGCCGGAGCGCCAGCTTCCGGCTGTCGCTGGCGCCGGCCCTGCTCGCGCGGCTCAAAGAGCTGGTCGGTGCCCCGCCCGAAGAGGTGGCCGCGGCCGCGCGGGGCGCCGCCTCGCCGTCCAACCAGACCGTCTCGGTCCACCTGGTCAGAGTGTCCACCACCGACGGCCGGGCGACGACGGTCCGCGCGGTCACGCGTCCGCACTTCGGACTAGGCGGCTCGGTGGTGTCGACCGCCGCGCCGGCCGCCGCGTGCGTGCGGTTGTTCGCCCGCGGCGCGCTCACAGCCGCCGGCGCGCACCCGCCCGAGCGCTGCATCGACCCGCTGCTGATGTTCGCCGAGCTCGAGGCTCGCGGCTGCGCGTTCAGCTTTACGAGCTGATTGCGCCCTCGCGTTCTACACCGCGCAGCCACTGCACGGTCTGGGCGATGCCGTCGTCCAGGTCGATCTGGGCCTCCCAGCCGAGGAGCAGCCTGGCCTTTTCGACTGACGGACAGCGCCGCTGAACGTCGACGGTGAAACTCGGGAGGTGCTTCAGTTCGAACTCGGCTGGATCGTTGCCGCACGCCTCCCAGATCAGCCGGGCGAGGTCGGCTACGGTCAGCTCCCGCGAGGCCGAGATGTTGAAGTCCTCGTTCTCGGCCGCCGGCGACGCCATCGCGGTCACGATCCCGTCCGCGATGTCGTCGACGTGGGTGATCGTGCGGGTCTGCTCGCCCGAGCCGAAGATCTCGAGCGGGCGGCGCCCGGTCAGGGCCTTGTGGATCAGATCGGGCACGGCGTGGGCGATACCCGGCTCGTCGGGGTCGGGCAGCTCGCCCGGGCCGTAGGCGTTGAAGGGGCGGCAGATCGTGTAGCGCAGGCCGTGCTCGTCGTGCGCGGCGCGCGTGTACACCTCGCCGGCCAGCTTGGAGAAACCGTAGGCCGAGCGCGGCGTCGGGCACTGGTCGAGATGCCCCTCGGGGGTCGGAAACTCGCTGGCGCGCTCGAACACCATCGAGGAGGACACGAAGACGAAGCGCTCGACGCCGCGCTCAACGGCGGCCTGGGTCAGCGCGCCGGTCAGGGCGTTGTTGGCCGCGAACAAGGTGAACGGGAGTTTGTGGAAGTTGGCGATGCCGCCGACGATCGCGGCCAGGTGGATCACGTGCGAGCAGCCGTGGACGGCCGCGTCGGCGGCAGTCGGGTCGCGCAGATCGGCCGTCCGGATCTCGCACCCCTCGCGCATCCACACAGGCGGTTCGCGATGGTCGGCGACCCGCGCCTCCCAGGCGCTGTCCGCCAGCAGCCGCTTGACCACGGCCGCGCCGATCGTGCCGGCGCCGCCCGTGACCAGCACCCGGTTCATGTCATCTCTGGGCGGGCCGGCGCCTGTACCGCCCCGGGCGAAAGCGCCGCGGCCTCCGCGGAGAACGCGAAGAGCTGTCCCGTGCCGAGCGCGTTCCACGGGTCGACCAGGAGCGAGTCGCCCGCTGCTCGCGACACGATCTCCGAGAGGATGGCCGGGCCCTCGAACTCGGAGTGGTTGGTGGCCACGATCACCACGCCGGCATCTTGCACCGCCTGCTCGAGCGGCTGGGTCGGGGATGGCGCGTGCGGGTCGCACACCGCCACGTCGGCCAGCTCGCGCTCGAGCAGCCGGATCAGCTTGGGGGCGAGCGAGTCGCGCTCGTCGTCTGTGTCGCGCTTGAAGGTCAGCCCGAGCACGGCGACCTTCCGCGAGCCCAGATTGCCGACCCGGCGCTTGATGCCCTCGACGAGGAACAGCGGGACGGACTCGTTCACGCGGGAGACCGCGAGGAGCATCCCGGGCGCGTTGGAACGCTCCTCGGAGAAGGCGAAGTCCTTGCGCAGGCACGTACCGGCCGTCATGCCCGGCGAGGCGATCCCGCCCCGGGGATAGTCGCGGTTGATCAGGTCGATCACCTCGAACACGTTGGCGCCGTAGCGTTCGCAGTCCATCATCAGCAGGTTGGGCAGGGCGAACGTGGTGTAGCGCAGGATGTTGGTCCAGATCTTGGCCAGCTCGGCCTGGACTGGTGTGGTTCGCACGATCGGGGCGCCGAACAGCGCGAAGGTGCTCGCCGCGCGCTCGCTCGAGGCCTCATCAACGCCGCCGATGATGCAGGGGAGGGTCGAGATTTCCTCGAGAAAGCGGCCGGCGGCGATGCGCTCCGGCGCATGAGCCACGAACAGGTCCTCGCCGACGCGCAGGCCACGGCGCTTTTCGAGGTAGCCGGCGACGAACTCGGTGGTGCCAGGCGCGATGGTCGAACGCAGGATCAGCGCGTGCCCAGGGCGGAGCATGGGCAGCAGATCGTCGACCGCGGCCCGGACCTGGCGCAGGTCTGACTCGATGTGCGAGAAGGACGGGGTGCCGATCGTGATCACGATGTCGTCGGCGCGGGCCGCGTCGGCCGCGCGCTCGGCCAGCTCGAGCCGGCCGGTGGGGAGCACCCGGTCGAGCAGCTCCTGGGTGCCGGTCTCGGCGAATGGCATGCGGCCTGCCCCGAGCGCCGCCAGCACGCCCGCATCGTGGTCGACGCCCAGCACGCGGAGGCCGTGGTCGGCGAAGGACAACGCCAGGGGCAACCCCACGCGCCCGAGGCCGATCACCGAAACGGACCTGGAGGAATTCATGGGAGGATCAGACCTGAGCGTCTGCCGTCACACTGGGCAGCGGCTCAAGCCCGGGCTCAGCTTGGTGGCCCCGCACCTCGCCGGTGAACGCGATCCGGTTCAGCCGCGCGATCTCGCGCTCGCCCTCGACCCGTGCCGGATGCTCGGCGGGCAGCCCGCGGATCAGCGCGCGGATGCGCTCGCGCAGCTGCAGGGCGAAATGCGGGGTGGAGGCGCCCATCAGCTGGCGCACGTCCTCGACCGTGACCTGATGTTCGGGCTTCAGGCGATCTGGATGCTCGGCTTGGCTCATTTCTGCGGCACCACCTCGAGAAGGCTATCCATCTCGGCCTGGACCGAGACGGAGATCGTGCTCGGATCCCCGATCACCCAGCCGTGGTTGTAGACCGCGGCGGTCGGGCCTTCCTGGGTATAGCCGGGGGTGGCGTAATCGAGGAAGAAGTTGAGGACCGCGCTCGGGAGCTCGTCCGCGGAGCTCAGCACGAGCTGCGGGCCATAGCTGCCGCTGGCCGAAAGCGCGGCCGACGCCGCGGCGTCGAGCGGACGGCCCGAGTTGATCAGCGTGTAGCCGTGGCCCGGGCTCCGCATGGCCCAGCCGAAGCTACCGGGCACGTGGGCGCAGGGCTGCCCGAAGGGGCACGGCGGATCGCGGTAGACCGCGAAGGCCACCGAGTTGGCCGCCGCGTCGGCGCCCTGAATCCGGTGGACGGTTCCGTAGCGACGCAGCTGGGCGAGGACGCGGTTGGGGATGACGCTCGGGGGGCCGAGCACGTAGATATGCGGTCGCTGGTGGGAGATGAGCGCCTGCTGGGTGGCGGGCGGCACGCCCGAGGAGGTCACGAACAGCACCGGGTTGCCGCTCTCGGCCGCCCATCCGGCGGCCGGCATGGCATAGGCGGGATCGTCACCCGAGGCGATGACCACGTCCGGGCTTGGCTTGCCGGCGGCGGCGCTGTCGAACCGGTCGATCGCCGCAGCCAGGGCGTAGGGCCCGCGGCCTGAGACGGCTGCCGCGCGCAGGCCCTTGATGGTGGGAACGTCGCCGATCCGGACCAGCTGGGCGCCGGCCAGCGGGCCGGCCCCGGTGGGGGCGAGCAGGTTCAGCGCGTTCTGGGTGACCGCTGGAAGCGCGGCCCGAGGCGACAGCAGGACGGGCGCGCGGATCGGCGGAGCCATCAGCACCGACGACGCGATAGCCGCCTGCCAGTCGTCGCTGGGCGCGACGGTGACCGCGGTGGGGTGGGTGCGGGGCGCCGCCGAGGGATATACGGCGAGCGCCACGCCGGCGGCATCGGCGACCGGGTCACTGCCCGAGACCCGGGTGGTGTTCTTGGTTGCGAGCACGGGGAAGCCAATGCCCGCGGGCACGTTCACGGGCGAGGAGGCAGCGCTCGTCCTCGTCACGATCAGCGTCGTCGCCTTGCCGCCGCAGCCGGCGACGAGCGCGCAGGCAGCGAGCAGCAGTAGGGCACTGGCCGCGATCCGTCGCACCGCCCCGCACAGTAGCGCCGGCCCGGCGCAGTTGAAGCGCACCTCCGTGACCAACCAGCCACCCGCGTGTGGG
The DNA here is from genome assembly GCA_019239375.1 of Solirubrobacterales bacterium. GTDB lineage: Bacteria > Actinomycetota > Thermoleophilia > Solirubrobacterales > Solirubrobacteraceae > Palsa-465. The sequence continues at coordinate 4,753 of JAFAZZ010000470.1, forward strand.
CGCCGAAGGATGTATATTGCCGCCACGCCGAATCCGCGGGCGTCGACATCCGCGGAGCGGGGGACCCAGTTCCATGGGGCGAGTCCCGCGGGTGAACCCGCGGGAGGCGCAGGCTCTTTTAGCGCCAGCCCGTCAGCTAACCCCGTAGGCCGACGAAAGAGACCGTTGCGGGTAGCCCACGTGATACTCCCAAGCTTGGCGGCGTTGGCGCTGGCGGGGGCGCCGGCGGCGGGCGCGGTCAGCGGAGGGACTGCTAACGGATCCGGAGTTCCGTCGCCGGGTGCCGGAGCCTCCGGCGGCGCGGGCGTCGGCGCCCAACCGCCTGCCCCTGCACCGCCGCTCCCGGCATCCCCGCTGCCGACCTCGCCGGTTCCATCCATTCATCCGACCGTCCCGGGGGTCACGGCCAAGATCGTCAACGGCCTGGCCTATGCTCCCGCCGACGCGCCGATCCAGGTGCAGCGGGCGATCTGGGCCGGCGATCGGATTCGCTTCAAGCCGTACGTGTATGCCGGCGGGCACGCCAAGTGGAACGACATCGG
>JAFAZZ010000556.1 GCA_019239375.1 Solirubrobacterales bacterium
TGAAATGCCCCGGTGGGGGCCCGGGCGCTCCGGGCCCCCGCGGGCTTCGATTTGACGGACGTGACCTAACCCGTCGGTACGTTCACCGCGGTCATGAACGTGTCCTCATCGTTGGCCTGCTCGCCGTTCGTCTCCGTGGCGCCGCACAGGGCCGGGGGATGGCCGGGCGTGGCGGTGCCGGGGCACACGAACAGATCCGGCTCGCGAGTGTCGGACCAGATCGCGTAGGCCTTGTCAAGGGCCGAGAGCCAGACGTAGTCTCCGTAGAACTGGCCGCCGGCCGGACCCTCGAACTGTGTCGGGGCCGGCATCGAGCTCCGGGTCAGGCGAACCTGGCCGAAGTTGACGAGATCCCGCGTCCCCGACAGGCTGAAGTCCGAAGAGCCCGTCGTCTCGTCGTCGCCGTACTGGCGGTCGTAGTAATCGACGGCCGCCTTGCCGTCGCGCGTGAACGCCGCCCACTGCCAGAATTGGTCGGTGTGCCGCTGGCCGGGCGATTGGTTGACGAGCTCCTCACTACGCGGATCTGTCGACCCGGTGAACGAGGCGCCGCCGTCGGTCGAGACCTTCAGGAGGATCTTGTTGGCGCACGCCCCGGGGGTCTTGACCCCGGTGTAGGTGGGGTTGCCATCCTCTGAGCCAGTCGGTGTGCACCCGTTGCTCTCGTTCGAGTCTGGGTTGATGTAGGAGCCGAACGTGACGATCAGGCGGGTCCCGTTGCGCGGGTCGACCTGACCTGAGGGGTAGTTCGTGGCCCGGAACACCGACTTGGTCGAAGAGCCCTTCTCCGGCACGCACGAGCGGCCCGGATCGGCCCCGGTGCCCTGGTAGGTGTCGCAGTTGGGCAGGTCGTAGTAGTTCGAGACCTTGACCGGCGGCGAAAAGGTCTGGCCGCCGTCCGTCGACTTCGACAGCAGCACCTGGTAGTGGTAGTCAGGATCGCTGCTGCTGGCAGGCTGGTTGTTGAAGTTGTCGTAGACGACGTAGAGGTTGCCGTCCGGACCGACGAACGGGTCCGAGAACTGGTTCATGTTGCACGGCCCGTTTGTTGTGGCGGCTCCGAGAGTGTTCGTGCAGGCCGTCGGGTTGGCGGCGCTGACGAGCACCCGGTTCGAGAACGTCTCACCGTAGTCGTCGGAGTGCACTTCGTAGATGTAGGCGGTGCCATCGGCCGCGAACTCGGTCCACGTGACGTAGATGCGATCGCGGTACGGGCTGCGCACGTTGTCGTCGATGGCCATCAGCGCCTTGTCCTCGAGCACCGGCGTCGCGCCTGCTCCCGGGGCGAAGAACACGGTTGTGTAGCGGCCGGGGAAGTTCCACGACGCCCCGTGGTTCTGGGTGGCGCGGAAGACGACGAACGCGCTCGACTGGTCCGGGTTCGGGGAGGCCACCGTGCCGCGGTTGAACAGCTGGCAGCTCTCGTAGGCGTTGCCGCGCGTGTCCCAGGCCACCGAGGTGTCGCCACCGGCCTGCCAGTACTGGCGGGCAAATCCCGTTGGACCACGGGTGAAGCCGTTGGGAATCGTGGTGTCGGCCCAGCTGTTCCCACCGTCGAGCGAGAAGTGCGAACCGCAGGTTCCGTCGCCGCGGATGTAGTTGTTGTCACTCGCCACGAGGTGACGAGAGTTGAACGGGTCGACCGAGATCGACGGTTCGTTGTTGGCCTGGCCGCGGCCTTGCAGGTCCGGATCGGTGACGTTCAGGCAGTTCTGATTGACCTTGACGTCGCGTCCGAGGTTCTGCGAGCACTGCCCCTGCTGCGACGGGAAGTAGTTGCTGGGCGAGCCCGTGGCGCCGGCCGAACCGAACGACGCCGGCGGCGTGAACGGCGCGCCGTCGGGGCCGCCGCCCTCGTCGCTGCCGGGCACCGTGATGTGGGGCCGGCGGGCCGGGGGTCGCGGCCCCAGCGCGCTGGCCAGGGTCTCGGACACGATCCTCTTCTGGATGTTGGTCAGGTGGGCGTAGTTGATCCGCGCCTTGCCGGCGGCGGCGTGCGATTGCACCAGCAGCAGGGCCGCTACTGAGAGAACGGCCGCGGATAGCACCGCCACGCTGAGACGAATCTTCAGTGACATTAGGCTCCTACTCGTGGTTACAGACGAGGCAGCTGTCGCCGGTCGACCGCGCTAGCGGGGACGTCGATCGGCCACAGAACCCTGTGCCCGCCGGGATCAACCTGGCGGGACCTTCTCCTCCCCTCCTTTCATTCAGCGATCTCCCGGTCTCGCGGCGGGACCCTATCGCTGCACGGGCCCGGGTGACACGCTGGTGGACTCTCCCCGCGCAGGCGCCGGCCGACGGCGGTTCTCGCCGCGTGGGTCAACCGCCGTGCAGCGTGTGGTGCAGGTGGCGCAGGAAGCGGCTGTGGCTCGCGCCGATGCCGGTGACGCCGAGGAGGACCACGAACAGGCCGGCCGCAAGGGCCAGGCCGGCAAACAGGGTGGGCCAATGACGCTGGAGGATGGTCCTACCGGCGCAGAGCACCCGATCGGAACTGCGGGGCGCGAAGGTCAGCGTCCCGATGATGGCCAGCAGGGGAAGGACGAAGCAGAGGTTGAACAGCACGAGGAGGAAGAGGTCGCGCGCCGGCCCGAGGTCGGCGCCGAGGATCGCGGCGATCGCGGCGAAGTACGGGAAGGCGGTCGGCAGCTCGACAGCCGTGATGGAGGCACCGAGGACCCAGCTCGAGCGGCCGTGCGGGTCGAAGTCGGGCGGGTCGCGGTGGGCGAGCTGGCGTCGGTGGCGCCAGAGCAGGGCCGACCCGGCGATCAGCGCCACGCCGGCCGCCACCTCGACGAGGTTCGCGACTTGATGTCGCGGGTGGGGGAGGAGGGGCCGGATGAGCTGGCCGGCGCCGATCGCGATCGCCGCGCCGCCCAGGAAGTAGACAACGAACACGGCGAGGGTGAACTCCGCAACCCGGCCGCGCGCTCGCTCGCCGGTGGCGAGGTAGAGCGCCGGGCCGATCGTGGTCGGGTTGATCGAGTCGGCCAGGCCGATGGAGAGAACGATGCCGATGAGCCGCAGCATTGGCCCGCATTTTCTACTTCCCGCTGGCGCCCGGGCGAATGTCTGGTGAGAGCCTTCTCAGGCACTCGCCCTAGACGTAGTGGAGCTCGTCCTCGTCCTCGTCGACAATCCGCTCGCACGTCGGGCACCACCAACGCGCCTCCATGGGCGTGTCGCACACGGCGTGGCGCGGGGCGGTGGCGCCCTCGGCGTTGCGGGCTCCCCAACCTGCGATCAGCCGGAGCGCGCCGGCCAGCTCGTGCCCCGCGGCCGTGAGCTCGTAGACGAACCGGGGCGGGCGCTCGGAATACCGCCGCGCCACGACCAGCGCGTTGCGCTCGAGCTCGCGCAGGCGCTGCGTCAGCACGTTGGGAGCGATCCCCTCCACGGCTTGCTGGAGGTCGCCGAACCGGCGCGGACCGTCGAGCAGCGCCGCGATGACGAGCAGCGTCCAGCGGTCGCCGATCGTGGTCAGCGCCTCGGCCAGTGCAGATCGCTCATTCACCGGCCATATCGTAGGTGGTAGAGTTGTCACTTGCATATTGCAAGTTAGTAGCACAAGGAGTTTTCGATGATGGTTTTGGAAGAGATCGAAGAGGCGATCCAGAGCGCCGTCGGCCGGACCGGGCCCGCAGTAATCGGTCTTGGCCAGGGGTGGGGACGGGGCTCCGGGTTCGTGGTCGACGCCGGGCGCATCCTCACCAACGCCCACAACCTGCGAGGCGACGAGGTCAGCGTGACCTTCCACGACGGGCGGCGCGAGACCGGCAGGGTCCTGGCCTCCGACCAGGATCTGGACCTGGCGGTGATCGAGGCCGACACGGCCGGGATCGAGCCGATCCAATGGTCGGAGAGCGAGGTGGACTCGCTGCCGATCGGCCGCTCGGTGCTCGCGCTGGCCAATCCGGGCGGACGCGGACTGCGGGTCACGCCCGGCTTCGTGTCCTCGACGGCGCGCAGCTTCCGCGGCCCCCGCGGCCGGCGCGTCGGTGGCGCGATCGAGCACACCGCGCCACTGCCCCGCGGATCGTCGGGCGGTCCGTTGATCGACGGCGCCGGTTGGCTGCTCGGCGTCAACGCGGTGCGGGCCGATGGCGGCCTCATCCTGGCCGTGCCGGCCGATCGCGCCACGCGCGAGCGGGTCGAGAAGCTGAGCCTTGGCGAGGCTCCGCGGCGCGCGCGCCTCGGCGTGGCGGTTGCCCCACCTCGGGTGGCGAGGCGGATGCGCCGCGCGGTCGGGTTGCCCGAGCGCGACGGCATCCTGATCCGCGCGGTGGAACGCGGCAGCGCGGCCGACCGGGCCGGGCTGGAGCGCGGTGATTTGATCGTTGCGGCGGGCGGGCACGATCTGGAGCGCATCGAGACGCTCTACGAGGTGCTCGATCGCGCTTCCGCGGACGGTGAACTCGAGCTGAGGATCATCCGGGGTGCCGAGGAGCGTACGGTCTCGGTGAGCCTGTAGTTCGATGACCACGACCGCTGAGCGATACGAGGACGAGGCCGCGCGGCGCGAGGCCGAGGCGCTCGACGCCTACTCGAGGGTGGTCGTCGAGGTGGCCGACCGGGTCTCGCCGAGTGTGGCCAACCTGCGGGTGATGCGCCGGGGCCGGGGCGGGCAGGTCCCGGCCGGCGCCGGGAGCGCCGTGGCGCTGACGCCTGACGGCTTCCTCCTCACCTCGGCGCACGTGGTCGCGGGCCCGGGGCGTACTGGTGGGGCCGAGGGAAGCCGGACCGGACGGGCCACGTTCGTCGACGGCCGCGAGCTGCGGTGGCGCGTGGTCGGCGTAGATCGCCTGACCGACCTGGCTGTGCTCCGGGCAGACGGCGACGGGTTGACAGCGGCGACGCTCGGCGAGGCCGAGAAGCTGCGAGTAGGCCAGCTGGTGGTGGCAATCGGCAACCCGAACGGGTTCGCCGGCTCGGTTACCGCCGGCGTGGTCTCCGCGCTGGGGCGCTCGCTGCCGGCGCGGGCGGGACGCACCGTGCGCCACATCGACAACGTGATCCAGACTGACGCGGCGTTGAATCCGGGCAACTCGGGTGGGGCGCTGGTCGATTCTTCGGCGCGCGTGATCGGGATCAACACCGCGGTGGCCGGCGTGGGGCTGGGGCTGGCGGTGCCAATCAACGAGGCGACCCGCCAGATCATCGGGACGCTGATGCGTGACGGCCGGGTGCGGCGGGCGTGGATCGGGATCGCGGCCGGACCACGGCCGCTTCCCCCTCACGCGCGCGTGCGCGTGGGCCGATCGGCCGGCGTAGAGGTGGTGGACGTCTCGCAGGGCAGTCCGGCGCAGCGGGCGGGCCTCCGCGCCGAAGACCTGATCGTTGAGCTGGGCGCGGAGCCGGTTGAGCGCGTCGACGACGTGCAGCGCCTGATGACCCATGAGGCGATCGGGCACCCCATGCCGATCCGAGTCCTGCGAGGCGACCGCTGGCTCGACCTCGAGCTCTCGCCCGTCGAGCTGATCGAATAGGTGCGGCCCGGCCGCTACACTGAGGACCGGCGCCGGGCGGCGTTCGTTTCTGCGCCCGCGGTCCGGTAGCCGGACCCTGACCATCAAGACTTAAGGCGCCAGCTATGGCTCGTGGAGACGTTCGGATCGCTGCCACTCTCGCCTGTGAAGAGTGCAAGCGCCGCAACTACCAGACCAACAAGAGCAAGAGAAACAATCCGGAGCGGCTGCAGCTGCGCAAGTACTGTCGCTGGTGCCGGCGCCACACTCCTCACCGCGAGACGCGCTGAGCTGAACCGGAGCGATCCGTGGCTCGCAACCGTAAACGCGCCAAAGATCGGCGGGCCCGCCGGCCCCCGCAGGCGGCTGGCTCCCAGTCAGGCGTGCCGAGCGATCGCTCGCGCGTTCCAGGAGTTCTTCCCGCTGTTCCGACCGTCACACACGAGGAGTCACCGGCCCTCGAGCCCGACGAGAACGGCGCTCCCGATCCTCTCGAGCACGCCATGCCGGACGTGGAGTTCGCCGAGGCGCAGCTCGCGGAAGGCCGGCCCACCGAGCCGGAGCCCGAGGACGAGGCCGACGAGGCGGAGTTCGAGCTCGAGGTCGAGGAGTCGATCGCGCGCGGCCGTGGCGGCCGACGCGGCGGCGACGGCGTCTCGTCGCGCGGTGGCGCCTCGCCGGGCGGCGGCGGTGCGGCGGTCGCGGGAGCCCCGGCTCACGCCGAGGCGCGCCGAGGCATCTTCGCACGGCTCATCGCCTTCCTGCAAGGGAGCTGGCGCGAGCTGCAACGGGTACAGTGGCCCGATCGCCGTCAGGTGGCGCAGGCCACGGGCGTCGTCATCGGGTTCGTCATCGTCGCCGCGGCGTTCCTTGGGCTGGCGGATCTCGTCTCCCAGAAGGTCGTCACTTTCATCTTGAAGTGACCGCCGCGGCTCAGAGAGGCCATACTCACGCAACAGAATGTTTCGCTGGTACGTCGTAAACACATACTCGGGTCACGAGAACAAGGTCAAGCACAACCTCGAGCACCGGATCGTCTCGCTCGGGCAGCAGCAAGCTGTTCGGCAGATCGTCGTCCCCACCGAGTCGGTCTCGGAGATGAAGGACAACCAGAAGGTCACGGTCGAAAAGCGCACCATGCCGGGCTACGTGCTGGTCAACATGGACCTGAACGAGGACTCCTGGTCCCTGGTCAAGGGCACGCCGGGGGTGACCGGCTTCGTCGGCGCCTCAAACGAGCCCGTGCCGCTGACCCAGGACGAGGTCAACCGCCTGCTCCACCGCGAGCAGGAGGTGCGTCCGCGCAGCCGCGCCACCTTCCAGATCGGCGAGTCGGTCAAGGTGATTTCGGGGCCCCTGTCCGATTTCTCGGGTGAGATCTCCGAGGTCAACGAGGACGCGCAGCGGCTCAAGGTGCTGGTGTCGATCTTCGGCCGCGAGACGCCGGTCGAGGTCGGGTTCGATCAGGTGAAGAAGATCTAGGAGTTTTGTGGCCAAGAAGGTCCTGACACAGATCAAGTTGCAGGCCGTGGGCGGGCAGGCTTCGCCGGCGCCACCGGTGGGGCCGGCGCTCGGTCAGCACGGCGTCAACATCATGGAGTTCGTCAAGGCGTTCAACGCCCAGACTCAGGGCGATATTGGGACGGTGATCCCGGTGGTGATCACGGTCTACGAGGATCGCTCGTTTACGTTCGTGACCAAGAGCCCGCCGGCCGCAGTGCTGATCAAGCAGGCGCTGTCGCTGGAGAAGGGATCGGCCGAGCCGAACCGGAACAAGGTCGCGCGGATCACGCAGGATCAGCTGCACCAGATCGCGGAGAAGAAGATGAAGGATCTCAACGCCGACGATCTGGACGCCGCGGCCAGGATCATCGCGGGAACCGCGCGCTCGATGGGTGTGGAGGTGGTGTAGATGGCACATCGCGGAAAGACGTACGAAGAGGCCAAGAAGCGCTACGACCGCGAGCGCGAGTACACGCCGGCCGAGGCGGTGGCGCTGATCAAGCAGCTCGCGCGCGTGAAGTTCAACGAGTCAGTCGAGGTGCACGTGCGCACCGGGCTCAACGTCCGGCACGCCGACGAGCAACTGCGCGGGACGGTGGCGCTGCCCAACGGCCTGGGCAAAGAGGTCAAGGTGGCGGTGTTCGCGCAGGGAGATAAGGCCCGCGAGGCCGAGGAGGCGGGCGCGGACGTGGTCGGGGCCGAGGACCTGGCCCAGCGGATCCAGCAGGGATTTGACGACTTCGACGTGGCCATCGCCACGCCCGACCTGATGCCCGTGGTGGGCCGACTGGGCCGGATCCTGGGCCCCGCCGGCAAGATGCCCAACCCCAAGGTAGGGACGGTGACGATGGACGTGGCGCGCGCGGTCGAGGAATCCAAGGCCGGCAAGGTCGAGTACCGAACCGACCGCAACGCGATCGTGCACCTGGTGATCGGCAAGCGCGACTTCGAGGACCGCAAGCTGCTCGAGAACTACGGGGCGGTGATCGAGGAGCTGATCCGGGCCAAGCCATCGGCAGCCAAGGGACGCTACATCCGCTCGGTGACTGTGGCCACGACCATGGGCCCCGGAGTTAAGGTTGATCCCACCCGGACCCGCGACATCGTCGAGGAGGCGGTCGCGGCGTAGACTACGTCCTGAAAGCACTGCCCGAGACCTCCGGCGGTCGACGCGTAAGTCCGGGGTAGGCGGAGCCTCGAGGTTGCGGGAAACCGTGTGGTTTTCCGATTTCGACGCCCGCCGGTCTGCGCGGGCGTTTTGCGTTTGAAGAGGAACATTCATGAACCGAGATCAGAAAGCAGCAGTCGTAGAGGAGCTTGCCGGCCAGATCAGGGCGGCCGATGCGGTGTTCGCTGTCGACTATCGGGGGATCTCGGTGGCGCAGGCGGCCGACCTGCGCGCGCGGTTGCGCGAGTCTGGCACCCGCTTTCGCATCGTCAAGAACTCACTGACCGAGCGGGCAGCCGACGAGGTCGGCGCGGTGGCCTTGAAGGAGCTCTTGACCGGGCCAACCGCGCTGGCCTTCGTCACGGGTGACGCGGCGCTGGCCGCGAAGGCGCTGAGCGACGCTGCGCGCGCGCTGCGCACGCTCGAGTTCAAGGGCGGACTGATGGACTGGAACGCGTTGAGCGCCGCTGAGGTGCAGGCGATCGCGCGCCTGCCGTCCCGCGACATGCTCAACGCGCAGCTGGTCGGCACGATCGCGGCACCACTGTCCGGGCTGGTGCGCGGGCTGAATGCGCTGATCGCGGGCCTGGCGATCCAGCTGCAGCAGATGGTCGAGCAGGGGCTGGTGAGCGGGGAGGCGCCGGCCGCGGCCGCGGCCGCCGAGCAGGAGCCAGTGAGCGGCGATGCGCCGACCGTGGCCGCAGCGACCGAGCGCGCTGACGCTACTGAGGCTGCCGGCGAATCAGTGCCTGAGGAGACGCGCGAGGACGAGCCGACCGCCGTGGCGACCCCAGAGATTCAGGATCTGCCCGAGCCTGAGCCGGCGGCGGAGGCCGGGGCTGACGCGGCGCCGCTTGAACCAATCGTGGATGTGGAGGCGGAGCCCGGACAATCACCGCCTCCCGGAGAAACTGACGAAGACGTCGCGCCGGACCTGGAACCCGGCGCGTAAGGAGGAACCATGCCCACCACCCAAGAGTGGATCGACGAGCTCAAATCCATCTCCGTGCTCGAGCTGTCCGAGCGCATCAAAGCGCTCGAGGAGACGTTCGGCGTGTCGGCCACGGCGGTCGCTGCGGCGGCGCCGGCGCCGGTGGCGGCCGACGGGAGTGGCGAGGAGGCCGAGGAGCAGACCGCGTTTGATGTGGTGCTGCAGGCGGCCGGTGACAAGAAGATCCAGGTGATCAAGGTCGTGCGCGCTGCCACCGGCCTCGGCCTCAAGGAGGCCAAGGCGCTCGTGGACGAGGCGCCGAAAGCGGTCAAGGAAGGAATCGACCGCACCGAGGCTGACAAGCTGAAGGCCGACCTCGAAGAGGCCGGCGCCACGGTCGAGCTGAAGTAACGCCCCGCGCGGGAATCGTCTGCGGGTCCTCGACAGGTATGTAAACCCCGCATTCGTTCCCCGCGGGGATTACCTGACCGTGGAGACGGTTTAGTAAGGATTCACCACGCTTCACTCGTTCTTGCCAGCGATTTCACACCAGGTTGACTTAGCTCGTTCCGTTAGTTAGCTTTCGAGTCGGTTTCTAGCGATATCGATCGTGCGTGGCTAGTCCGGGGGGCAGCGGCGCGTTGGGGCGATGACAGGCGTTTATGCCGGCGGTGGGGTGGGTCTTCTGTGGGGCGACGAGCGGTGTGATGGCGACGAACGGTGTGATGTACGCCGGACGCTTCTTTCCGAGAGCGCCCGGCCCGCGTTTCGGGTTGGCGCGGACCGCCAAGAGGCGAGATGAACAGCCGCGCGCGCGCCGAG
>JAFAZZ010000028.1 GCA_019239375.1 Solirubrobacterales bacterium
CGACGAACGCGGAAACGCGGTCGGGGCGTTCAATCTCGGTGTCTTGCTGGAGGCACTAGGGGCGCCGAGCGACGCTGAGCAGGCTTACCGCCGCGCCGATGCGCGTGGCGATGCCGCCGGCGCTTTCAACCTGGGCTTGTTGCTAGAGGCCCGAGGGGGCAAGGTTGATGCGCAGGCCGCGTATGGTCGTGCCGATGAGCGCGGCCATGGCACAGCCGCCTCGAACCTCGGCCGTTTGCTCGAAGAGCAAGGGGCGCAGGCCGAGGCCAAGGCGGCTTACCGTCGCGCCGATGCGCGCGGCGACGCCGCCGGCGCCTTCAACCTGGGCTTGTTGCTAGAGGCCCGAGGGGGCAAGGTTGATGCGCAGGCCGCGTATGGTCGTGCCGATGAGCGCGGCCACGGCACAGCCGCCTCGAACCTCGGTCGTTTGCTCGAAGAGCAAGGGGCGCAGGCCGAGGCCGAGGCGGCGTACCGCCGCGCCGACGAGCGCGGCGACGGTGACGGAGCTTTCCGTCTGGGGGCGCTCCTGGAGAGGCAGGGATCGCTGGACGACGCCGCGGCCGCGTACCGACGTGCGTCGGATCGCGGTGACAATGCAGCCGCTTCCAATCTCGGCATCCTGCTCGAGGAGCAGGGCGCACTGGCCGAGGCCGAGGCCGCGTTCAGGCGTGCAGATGAACGCGGCGACGCGGCGGGGGCGTTCAATCTCGGCGTCTTGCTGGAGGCGCGGGGGGAGACGACCGACGCCGAGGAGGCTTATCGTCGTGCGAAGGAGCGCGGCGGTGGTGACGTCGCCATGCTTTCCCGGGTTGCGCTCCCCGATCTGCACGGAGGGCTAAGGAAGGCCAGCGCGGGTCGCATCGGGCGAACCAATGCTGCTTAGACGGCGGATTGCCCATCGCTCCATTAGTGCGGCCGATCAGCCACAGGTCCGCGAGTCGCCGCTCGAGGCTCCGCTCCCCGCAACAGCGGAGACGGAGCTCCACCACGCTTCGGCGACGCCGCCGAGCCTGACCGCCGTAAACGGCGGCGGCCTGGTCCATCAGGTGCAAATGGAAAACGTTCATCCGCTCAGACTCCGGCTGTTGCTGGAGATAGACAGAACCGGCTCGATCTCGGCGGCGGCCGAGCGGTGCGCGATCCGGCAGCCGTCGGCATCGATGCATCTGCGGACCCTGGAAACCGCGATTGGCCAGCGGCTGGTGATCCGAAACGGACGCGGGAGCCGGTTGACCGCGGCGGGCAAGGTCGTCGCCTCGCACGCCGGCAGGATTCTGGCGATCCTGGACAGCATGAGATGCGGGCTCGACGCACTGGCCGCACCGAGCAGCGGTGAGCTCAGGCTCGCCGCGAGCCATACGCCGAGCATCGTCCTCGTACCACCGATCCTGCGCGCCTTTTCAGAGCGCTACCCCGGCGTGAACTTCAAGGTCCGGAGCCTCCCAAGCGAGCTGGTGGTTCGGGAGGTGGCGCGTGGTGCCGTGGACGTGGGGATCGCCGGCGAGGTGGCGTGCACGGAGCCGGTTGTACGTCGGCAGATCCTGATCGACGAGCTCGTCGGAATCGCACCGTCCGGTCTCCTCGGCTCAGGCGGACCGGTCAGCCGGCACGAGTTTGCCCGTCACAGCCTGCTGCTCGGCCCGGAGGGCTCGAGTACGAGGATGGTCACCGAACGACACCTGGCTCGTGCCGAGTACCGTCCGGCCGATCTGGGCCTTTGACTCGGGCGAGGTGATCAAGCGCGCCGTCGCCGCTGGCCTCGGCGTCAGCTTCATGTCGCGGTTGCTGGTCGATGAAGCGATCCAGCGAGGCGAGGTGGTGCGGTTCCGTATATCGGGAGTCGAACGGATGCTGCGCCCGATCGATGCTTTCCAGCCGAACCTCGCGGAGCCGACCCCGCACGCTGCCGGGTTGATGACGCTGCTGGTGGATGCATATCGGGCCGGCACCCCAGTGGCAGGGGCGGTCAGCACGCCAGCGTGAGGCTCAGTCCGCTCCGGAACCCCGCTCGCGAGAATCGTCTCCGAGTACGTAGTGTCGCAGCACCGCTTTGCGCGTTCTCCTCCGTCCCCACCAGCCTTCCGTGGCCAACGCCAACAGCAGCTCGTCGCGCATGCGCTGCTGCTCAGCCCGAGCGCTGATGCTCTCGAGCTGACTCTCGAGGAGGGCGGCGCGAGTCCGCGCCGCGACGAACTCATCCAGCAACGGCGCCAGGATGGGCACCAGCAGTTCCCGCAGCGCCGAGGCTGGATCCCGTGGCGAGTCTTCGCTGAGCCACTCATTTCCCGATCTTGTCTTTTCGAGCTCCGTCGCTCGCGTCAGGTGGCTGACGTCGCGGCGGCGCTGCTCGAGCGCTGCCACGAGGGCACGCTTGGAGACCGTCGCCGGCGCGTTCGACGGGCCCCGCTCGAGCTGTCCCCGTTTGACCATCCTCTCTACCGTCTTGCGCGACACCCCGAGCGCCCGTGCCGCCACGCCGAAGTGGACGTCATCGTCGCCCTCCGGCTTCGGACTTGTGAGCGACAACCCCGCAGCCGGCGCGGGGGCATCCTCGTCGGCTGGCAAATTCGTCTCTTCATCGTCCTCGGCCGGGTCGGACGGCTCCGAGCGTTCTAGCCACGACAGATCCACGAGTTCATCCAGGGGTGCGGGGGGGCTCGGGGTGGGACTAGGTTGACCTGGTCGCACCGGAAGGGCGCCGTAGGGCAGCTCCTCGGACTTCGGAATCTCTCGGGCGGAGCGTTCTGGTGTCGAAGGTTCCATGGTCCGGCCTCTCAGGGTTCACGGAGGGTCAGATTCAAGGGGGTAGTCAGCTTGGGACGGGCGGTCGCGCCGTGCCGATGTGGCCTGGGACAGCGTCGCGACCCGGTCGCGACGTGGTCGAGGTGCTCAGCGCAAGGTCTAAGGGCGCTCATCGTCGTCAATCACCGCCCTCGCCGGCCACTCCAGCACGCTGTGGCTCATTCCGGTGCCGGCGGTGCAGAAAGTCCAGGTTTTCGGTGGCTTGGACGTGCCCGCGCGCGGAGGCCCGGCGCCAAGCGGCCTCGGCGCCATCAGGATCGCCGGCGTCATAGAGGAGGACGCCGAGATTGAACGCAGCATCGGGGTCGCCCCTTTGCTCAGCGCGTTCGTAGGCGGCCATCGCTCCGGAAATGTCGCCCCGCTGGTGGAGCATGACGCCAAGGTTGTAGGCCCCGCCGGCGATGTCGGTTTGGTCAGCGCGCCAGTAGGAGAGCTCCTCCAAATCCGCGAGTTCTGAAGTCTCGGATGGGGTCACTCCGCCACGCTCCACGCCGCCGCGACGCCTCGAGACGAAGACCAGGTTGGCGGCTGCTCGTACGTGCCCGCGCCCCGCGGCCCGTCGCCAGGCCGCCTCCGCGCCCTCGAGATCACCGCTCTCATATAGCAGGACCCCGAGGTTGAAGCCCGCGTCAGGGTCGCCTCGCTGCTCAGCGCGCTCGTAGGCGGCTATCGCGTCCGCATACTCGCCTCGCTGATGCAGCACGACTCCGAGGTTGAAGGCACCCCCGGCATCGCCGCTCTCGTCCAAGCGGCGATATTCCAGCTCGCTGGGGCCAGGTGCTCCGCTGACGCCGGACGGCGTGCGGTCCCAGGAAAACCGCGCGCCGGGACGCTTGGGGGTGCCGGCGGCAAGGCGTGCGGCGGAAGACGGGCCGTTCACGTGCGCCACCACGGGCAGGCCTGAGGATCCTGGTGCCGGGAGCGGACGCGACGCACGGCGCGTCCGCAAGACAGCGGCGACGCCGACGATCAAGAGCGCCGCCCCCGCGCCGAACCCGATCAGGAGTACCGCCGCCAGGCCTCCGGAGGATTGTCCCGGAGTCGGCTTAGCGGTCGGCTGAGTCTGGCCGTGCCGGGAGGCGCTGGTCGTCGCTTGAGAGCCTGGCCCCGTGGTCGGCCGGGTCTGCGGGTTCGAAGCACTCTGCGCGTTCGAGCCGGTTTGTCCGTTCACCCCGGCCTGCCCGTTGCAACACAGGCGCTGAGGTCCAATGGGGTAGGCATTCGTCAACTGCTGAGGCGCCGGGGAGCTCGAAGGCTTCGACCCGGCGGTGGCCGTCGGAGCGACCACCCCGCTCATCCCCAGGCAGCACGCGATGACCATGGTGGCGGTATTTGTACGGATGCTCATTGGATTGTCACCGGAGTGCCGACGGGCATGAGCTGTCCAAGCCTAATGATGGATGCGTTTCTGAGCCGGATACAGCCGTGGGAGATCTCTCCCGGGATGAGCCAAGGTTGATTGGTCCCGTGGATGCCCACTACCCCACCGCCGGGCCAATCAGTGAGGGTCGGCGACTTCGCATTAGTACCAAACGCGAGTGGCCCGTAAACGGGGCTTGAGAAGCCGCTCAGGCGGTCGCGTACGTAAAACCGTCCGGTCGGCGTCGGGGTGCCCGTGGCTCCTACGCCGATGGGGGCGCGGAAAATGATGCGCTCGCCCCGGAACAGGGTTGCCGTGAATCGAGCTCGATTGATGACGAGCCGGGTATCGACAAACGACCACCCCCCGAGCGCGCTTCGCGGCACCCAGCCTTCGGTGCCGTTGGGAAGCTTCGCCAGGCCCACCCGTTCCCAAGTCGCGCCGGCCACATCTACCTCGGCGTCGGCGACCACGATGTTCGTGGTGCCATCAGAGGTGCGGGCGCGGAGCAGGCCGACGAAGGACCCGTTGACGCTCGGTGAGCCGCGGGCCACGGTCGCCCGCAGCACGGGCGCCCAGCGGGTGACGGCCGTGGGATCAGTCAGCGCTCCCAGGTGGTGAATGTCCAGAGTCGATGGCAGCGTCGCCAACGCTGCGCCGGGATAGAGCCATGGCGTCGTCGTCCGCGTCGCGGCGCTGGTTATCCGGGACTGGAGTAGGCGAGAGGACACCAGCGCCGCCGCGACGAAGCTGACGGCAAACACCGCAGCGAGCGCCAACGCTCGCTTGGCCGCACCGCGACCGCATTCCATCGCTAGCCGGTGAATCGAGGCGCGGCCTCCGTGGCGGTCTGAGGGTCGCGGAGGGTGACGAAGTGGGTCGAGTTGACGATGTCGACCACCTTGGCATCGCTCAGCGGATCGTCGAACGGGTGTGCGGCGGGAAGGAACCCCGCGAGTCGCCGGATCCACGCGGCATGGCGCGCCTCGACCGAGTGGATCGCCAGCGCGCCGGCCAGATAGCTCTTTGACTTGATCAGGGGCGCCTGCTGCTTGTACGCGGCGGTGGCGAGATCCTCGAACGCGACGGCGGTACTGCGAAATGCCTCCGGGTTCTCGGTGACGCCGTGAAAATTGAACTGCGGCTGCTTGATCGCCGCCGAGCCGAGCAGCCCTTGGAACGCCTTGACGTGCCCCC
>JAFAZZ010000057.1 GCA_019239375.1 Solirubrobacterales bacterium
TCACAACTCGATCTAGCCGGGATCAGCCCCGGCCGCCCCCAACAACCAACTTCTCACTGCGAGGCTTGACAAGAACCCGACTGCACAGATAAGCAGTCACACACTCAGAAACAGGAGCGAGAAACGGCCGATCCGCGACCCCGCCCAAGTGGGAGGCGTCAACGACTCGGGTGTTTTCTCGGTCGGGTTCGGCCGAGCTTCACCTGCCGGGTGTGCCATCGCTCGATCTCCGGTCGTAACCAGAGGCTTGGTCGACCACGACCAAGATCGAGGACCGGTCGAGGCATGTCCGGGTACCGGTGCAGGTACTGGCTCACGGTGTTGCGGTGGGTGAGCCCAAGGATCCGGGCCACATCGTGCGCGTCGATGAGATCGTCGATGAGCACGCGCCGAGCCACCGACCTAGTGTACACGTGACGGCGGACGAGGCTTACGCGTGTGAGCTTGCCGTCCGATCGGTGCGGTAGCTTACTCGTGTAAGACAAGATCAAAAAAGGCGACCCCGGCGGTGCTGGAACACCCCGGGGTCTGGCCGAGACCTTTAGAGGAGGTCCCGACGATGCAAGCGTACGTCAGTGCGCACCTGACTCCGCTGGAATCGGAGTCGCAGCCGGCGCCAGTCCAATCCGTTAGGCCAGTTGCCGGCGGTCCTGCAGGTAACGCCGTAGCAGCACTCCCGCTCGAAACCTCGAGCCCGGTTGCCGCGCTCGTCTCAGCGATCGTCGACGGTCTCAGCGACGGTGACCTCGTAGTTTTGGCACGGCGGCTGCTGCCTCATCTGCGCCAACCGACGGAGCCGAGCGACGGGCACTCCGCGTACACGGTGGCTTCGCTCGCCGCCGAGCTCGGGGTGTCGCAGAAGACGATTCGCTGCGCTATCGCCCGCCGCGACCTGGCGGCGGTCAAGCGGGGAGCGCGGTGGCTCATCTCTGCCGAGGCCGTTCGCGAGTGGGCGACACCGTCAGAGGCACGAGCCAGGCCCCGACGCACACGCGGCGCCGCCGTTCCGAAGGCAGCTGGACCGTCGCTCCGTGCCGTTCTCTGCACATCCGCCAGCTCTGGGGCTCGGCGATGAGCGTCGAGAAGATCCAGCGGGCCGGTGGCGCGGTCGTGTGGCGCGTGCGGTGGCGTCAGCATGGCCGGAACCGCGCCCGGACCTTCAGCACCCGGCGTGATGCGGCGGATTTCGATGCCGAGGTACGTCGGCAACGGCGTGGCGGCAGCCTTGCGGCCCTGGACGCCGGCGCGGAATCGCTCGGCGAGTACATCACCGGCGCGTGGGCGACAACGCACGCCGTGACCCTCGCCCCGAAGACCCGGCTCCACTACGCGAGCCTGTACGACCACCACCTTCGTCCGCTCCTCGGGTCGATCGCGCTGCGCGACATCGACCCTGAAATGGTCGGCCGCTGGCAGAGCGACCGACTCGCGGCCGGGGCGGGGCCGGCCGCGGTCCGACAGGCCCTCGATCTCCTCGGATCGGTCCTAGAGCAAGCATTCGTGTCTGGCCGCGTCGTCGAGAACCCCGTTCGGCGGGTGAAGAAGGCGAGACTTCCGCGGCGCGAGGAGGTGCAGGCGCTCTCCCCCGCGTCGATCGAGACGATGCGCGCGGCCCTCGACGTGCGAGACGCAGCGTTGCTCTCGGTGTTGGCCTACGCCGGCCTTCGTCCGGGCGAGGCGCTCGGACTGCGATCGGGAGACATCCGCGAGCGAACGATCCTGGTCCAACGGTCGGTGTCGCTCGGTGAGGAGGCGGACACCAAGACGCGCCAGCATCGGACGGTGCGATTGCTTGCGCCGCTCGCCGCCGATCTGCGCTCATGGCGCATGGCCGCGGGTTGTCCGGCCGAGGATCAGCTCGTCTTTCCGGGCAAGGACGGGCAGCCGTGGACGCAAGCGGCGTACCAGTCTTGGCGTCGGCGCGCGTTTCGTCGCGCGACGCAGGCAGCCGGCGTCGCGCATGCCCGGCCGTACGACTTGCGGCACAGCTTTGCGTCGTTGCTGTTGCACGAAGGCCGAAGCGTCATCTACGTCGCTCGCCAGCTTGGGCACGACGCCCGGCTGACACTCACGCGGTACGGACACGTAATCGATGAGCTCGAGGACGTGCCGAGGATCGAAGCCGAGGTTGCGATCGCCGAGGCGCGACGGAGAGCCGGACCGCGAGGCCCGGCAGCCGTGTCAGAATTTGGTTCGTGACGAAGGCGGACCTCCACAAGTTGGTCGATGAACTGCCGGACGCCGCGGTTGAAGGCGCCGGCGTCCTTCTCCGCGGGATCATCAAGGGTCCGATCGATCCCGATCAGGCCTGGTTTTGGACCCCCGAGTGGCAGGCCACGGAACGAGAGGCCGACGCGGATATCGCGGCGGGGCGGGGCGTCTTCTTTGGCAGCGACGAGGAATTCATCGCGCATCTAAAGAGCGTCCCCCCGGCAGAGTCGAAATAGGTGCCGACGCACGAAGAGCTGCCCCGGTTCCTGCGCGACTGGGAGCGACTCGGACCTCAGCAGCGTCGGGCCTTCCTCAGCGCGCTCAGCCTGTTCATCGCCGGCGTGGCCGGCCAGTCGTTCGCGCCGCAGTTGCGTGTCAAGCGTGTTCAGGGCGAACCCGGTGTCTGGGAGATGACTTGGGCGGCGGATGGGCGCGCGACGTTCTCGTATGGAGCTGAGCGAATCGCCGGTCAGCCCCACGTCGTCTGGCGGCGTCGGGAGCCATGACATCTTCAGGCGCCCGTGACCACAGCGCTGCGCTGAAACCTGAGGTACCCGTTTGGTACCCGCCCGGCAGCAGCTACGGAGTCAGGCGCCTCCCCGCAAACGCGGATCGCCCGCATTCACGGGCGATCCGTCCGATGGAGCTAGGGGGACTCGAACCCCCGACCTCCTGGGTGCGATCCAGGCGCTCTCCCAACTGAGCTATAGCCCCGCGCGGCGGCTGAAGCCGCTCGGTTT
>JAFAZZ010000102.1 GCA_019239375.1 Solirubrobacterales bacterium
GCATGGCGTTGACAGCTGGATAGATTCGGGATGTGGCAGTGCTCGCGCGGCCCCGACAGCGGTTGACGCGTGACGAGGTGATCACGGCGGGCGAGGTTGCCGAGCTGTTGCATCTGCCGGTCTCGACCGTCTACTACCTCGCCCGCCGTGACGAGATCCCGGCGTGCCGGTTGGGGCGAGCGTGGCGGTTTGTGCGCCCGCGGATCGAGCAGCTGCTGGGCTCGTTAATCTGAACGGCACGCGCGTTCTTGTCCACCCTGCCGCCAGGAGTCGTTGGGCAGCAGCGAACGCGCCTCGACGATGCGCCCCGGGGAGCCGGCCAACTGCCTGAGGATGTGCGCACGGGCTGACCGCCGACGCCGGCGCGCGACGGATAGCCGAGGACGTGACCGGGATCGTGGTGGAACGCAGCAGCGACGAATCGCGCCGCAGTGGAGGTACGAGACTCCCCCGCCACGACCGGGCGGGATTGTGGCGCGGGCGGGTCGGCCGTCAAGGTCGGGCCTTCGGCCCGCGCTTCGCGCGCCCCTGACGGGGCTCCCTTGACTGCCCACCCGCCCGCGCGATGCTCCGCCCATGTCGTGGTGGGGGAGGGCTGGCAAGGGGAGCAGCGTGGCCGTATCGGGCGCCCAGCTCACCACTGCGCCGGGCGGTCGGGCTGACGATCGGGTTCGTGGCAAGGGAGTCGTCTCGCGGCGGCGTGCGGGACGAGCGCTTCGATGCAGATGCCGACCGGGTCGACCGGAACCGCGGCGATCGCTTCGGCGATTGCGCTAGCCGCTCGAGGGCCAGCCAGCTAACGAGCGCCACCGCTGCAATCCGCGCGTCTCGATCACACGCATGGCCGAGGCGGGATGATAGCTCTTGGCCTCCGGGCGCCGATGCCATCGAGATAGCAATAGCGAGGCGCATGCCGTCGGCCTCGAGCTGTATGACTACCGCTCAGCCGCGGCGAACCAATCGCCCGCCGCGGCCGGCGGGACCGCTGCTCGTGGCGTTGCAGTGACGCCGTCACGAGAGGCCGGGCTATCGCATTCATGCGGCAGAAGTCGGGGCGATGGCGTGTGGGGGGACCGGTCCGCTCGCTCGCTACCGGTTAGCACCGCGTCGTCGCGAGATGACGTTTGGTCGCCGAAGCGTAAGCAAGTTCGGCGCCGGCGAGAACATTGTTGCGATCGTGAGAGCTGGCGCTCCTACTGACACCGGCGCGCGCCCGAAGCCAGCCCTCTACGACTCCTCCGGTCAAACGCGGCCGCGTGGGATAGCCGGTGGGGGCCGCTGGATCACGCCTGAAGCAGCCACGTCGGAGTCGTGACCGCTCCGCACCAAGAGCACCCGTCTCGGCGGGTCGGACCTCCTGGCTGGTTCGACGCGGGGGCAGTGGCCTCGTCGCGCCCTGCGAGCTCCACCGGAGCCTCGCCTTGAGCTCACAAGCCAGTTGGCAGCGAGTAGGCGCCGTAACTGGTCTGGCGGTGCTGCCTTCTGCCGGTGAACTGGGACCGTAAGCAGCTCCTGGCTGCCTAGGGATCTCGGCAGCCCGACGGCGCTCCGCCTCGACCTCGATGCGAATCCGTCGGTGCCGCCGCTGGTGCGGCTCGGCGTCGTCGGCGATCAGATCGCGCAGCCGTTTGTGGGACGCCGGCGATGATAGGAGTTGATCGTTCAACCGCGGTTGTCAATCGGGCGCATGGCGCGCGAGCCGGGGTATCGTGCCCGCGATCGCGACCCACGCCGCGAGGCCGACCCAGGCGACGCCTGGAGAGACATGTGCATCCGCGGGCGACAATACGCTCACGGCTCGTGCACCAATCAGTACAAGAGCGGCGTATCCGGCTTCGCCGACGAGAACCAATCCGGCGTCCCGCGGGTCGCGTAATAGCTCGACGCGCCAGGCGAGCCAAGCGGTGACGGAGAGCACGACGATCGCAGCGGGCCCAAGCGTCGCGTTCGCCACCACGTCGATGGCTGGCGAGAACCACGCTAATTGGTCACCCTTGGTGCTGTGGCTGATTGTGATCGTCAGCCAAACGGTGAGCGAGAGAAGTGCCATGGTAACCCAGATCCATGCCACCCCTGGGTAGACGACCAGACACCTGAACAACCGGCGGGCCCGCCTGGTCGAGTCGCGCGGAACGAGTCCTTGCCACGCGCCGACCAAGAATCCGTATAGGGCGAGAACTCCAGCTCCCGTTATGACAATCGCGCTTAGGACGCGGAGCTTGTGGTGCGCTAGGTACACCGCCAGCGCGGCGTGCCCGACATGCGAATAGGGTTGCGATTCGAGGAGTGATCCGGTTAGGACCCCGACGGCGAAAATTATCGCGCTCCGAGGTGCGATGAGGCGCCATGTGCGCGGCTGGCGCGGGGCGATGATCTGTTCGCCCGCATCCGGGTTGACGGCGTGAAACCAGCTCATCGCCAACGCCACCGCGAGTAGCAGGCTCGCAATGACGAGTATCGCCCACACATCCTTCGCGCTCCCGGGCAGGGAAGTATCGCCGTTGCGGGTCAGCACGAGCGTTATCGCGCCGACGATTGGCAGCGAGCCGGAAATCACCGTCATTCGGCGTACGCCGACTAAGTGGTAGCGCTCGAACGCTGTCTCGCCTGGCCTCACGAGCACGTATCCGAGCACGACCGGGACGGCGCCAAGCAGCACGACAGTGGCATCTATATTCCTGTTCGCGGCAGGCAGCCAGATGAACGAGGCCGTCATCAGCGCGGCTACGACGGCGGCAGAGATCGCGCAGCCCGAGATAAAGCCCTCGCGAGACGCCGCGATCCTGACTCGGAGGAAGATCCTGTGCGACGGCGCCTCACGAGCACCGCGATAGATGATCGCCCGCCCGTCACGGATCCGCGAGTACTCCGGTCGCGCGTCCTGCCCTGTTGCTGGCCGCGCCGTCGACGCTCCGGCACCGCGGGGTCCCCGGAGTGCGACAAGGCTGGCGCTCTTGAGCACGAGCCCGGGAGCGGGAGGCAGCACGTCGAGGTGATACCGGGTGTGGAGACCTGCGTGCGGGAGCCAGAGGTCGATTGTGCGTTGCCACCAGGAGCATCCGATCAGAACCCGCTTCCACGGTCGATTCGTGTCGACGTGCGGATCCAGGTAGGAGAACTTGACGATCCAGTCGGTGCCTGGTGTGCCCGTGACGAGCACCCAGAGGAGCGAGCTGTTACTGAGTCGTCCGGCGAAGTCGATTGTCTCCTTCATTCGCTGTGACGCCTGCTCGCGCTCGCCAGGATCGGTTATGTCCTCCACTGCGTGTTCGAGCTCGATCCTGATGCCATGAACGACAGCCGCCAGTTCCCGCTCGTCGGGCGTTTCGTGAGAGACGATGTAGGTGAACCCGTCGGCCATCGCGGGTGAGATCCGCCCGATGACGCTTTCTGCGAGACCGACCAGCAAGCCGAGGTCCAGCGCCTTGGTGGTGTCCCGCATGTACAGCGAGATAGGGTGCTCGTCCGGGCCGATGAAGTCGAAGCCCGTCAACGGCGGCCATTTCTGCAATGCGGCCACCGGAACCAGCCGTCCGTCTGGTCTTGCCCGAGTGCCCAGAGATGGGAGGCCGGATGGAATCTCGAAGTCGACGCTGACTCGGCGGCGAACCGAATATCTCCCGACGAATTCGATCGATTCGACTCTGCGGTAAAGCCATTCGCTGCGGATCAGGTAGGTCGCCGCGCTCTGCCGGCCGACTCCATACCAGAACGGCGAAGGCGTGAAAAGGATTGGCGCGGCTGCTGGCTGCGGCACGGGGATGCTCGGCGAGCCCTGGCTACGGCGCGCGGACTGCCCATACGGGCGACGTCAGTTGGGCGCAAATGTCAGAGCCCCGCTCGACGCGGCCGGCGTGATCAAGCTTCGATGAGCTCGCGCAGCCCTTGGTAGGCAGCTTCCTCGTACTCCCTGCGGTCTTGCGGGTCGCGTGAATCAGCCAGGACTTCGGGCTCGCCGCCGTAGTCGAGCACGTGTCGGCCGCTCTCCGGGCCGACGAACTCGTCGCCCGGGTCCATCCCGCGCTCGGCAAAGTAATCGCCCAGCGACTTCACGCGCGCGACCCGGGACTCGGCTTTGTCCGGCCCCTCGGTCCTCTCCGGCGCCGGACTCTCGGTGGTCTCTGGTTGCGTTTCGTTCATATGAGCCTTCTGCCCAGCACGCGGTACGCCAGCGTATTCGCCTCCGGGCATCACGTCAAGGCAAGAAAACTGCCCTGTTGCCCTTTAGACTACTCTGGCGATATCCGCTCCGCCCGCTGAACGATGTGATCAAGCGCACACTGCCCCTTAGACGTCTAATCGGCCTTCAGGCGCATGTTCTGTAGCTAGGCAGCGTCCGCTTCAGCACTTAGCCACGGCACTTGCCTCATCAGGGGTCGGGTAGCCGCCGCAAGAGAAGGTCCAGATGAAACCCGCATCCGCCCAGACCGGCGGGGCCAGGAGTACCGAGGTTGCCGGTCACGACGGCTCGCTGGGGATGGTCTCACGGGCGCAGCTGGACCGGATCCCGGTCTCGTGTCTTGAGCTCCAGCTCGTAGGGCATTCGGACTCGAGGCCACAATATCGTCGTGTAGG
>JAFAZZ010000552.1 GCA_019239375.1 Solirubrobacterales bacterium
GCCGCGATCCGCAGCTCGTCCGGGTCATCGGCGAGCACCTGCACCGGTGTGGGCGCGTGCCCGCCAAAGCGCTCGAGCAGCCGGCTGTAGATCGAGGCCGCCGCCCTTGTGGAGAGCTGCTGGCCCACGATCGAGCGCACAAGGGTCCCGTACTGATCGGTGGGGCGGCCGGCGAAGAAGTCGCCGATCGGGCCGATCTCGTCGATGAGCAGGCGCAGGACGGGATCGGCCGTGCGCAGCGCCTCGACGGGCGACGCCTCGGCCGTCGCGACGGTCTTAGGGCTGGCCGGCAACTACTCCCGGCACGCCGGTGGTGGTCGAGTATTTGGGCTGGATCTTCGTCTTGGGACGGATCTCGTGGACGGCCTGGGCCACGGCAACGGCCGATTCGGCGAAGCCGGTGGCGATCAGCTTGACCTTCCCGGCGAACGTGGTGATGTCGCCGCAGGCCCACCCGCGCTCCAACGAGGTCTTCATCAGCTGATCGACCACGGTCGTACCTTGACCACCGAGAAGCCCCAGTCCCTGGCCAGCTCAGTCGAGTCGGCGCTCGTCATCAGACGCTCTGCGTAACCGTGAGCGCCGCACCGTCGAGCGCGCCGAGCGCCCGCTGCACCGAGCAGGAGATACAGGTGAAGGTTGGGGTATCGCGCAGCGTGTAGGAGCTCGACTCGGTGGTCCGCAGACGCTGCACCAGATCCACGAAGTCGGCTGGATGGTCAGTCTCGAAGGCGACCACGAACTCCTGGTCGTCAAGCCCGAACGAGTAGCTCGTGTTGAGGTCGACCGACGGATACTCGCGCCCGACCTTGATGTGCTCCTGCATGATCCGCCACCGCTCGTCGGCCGGCAGTGCGTACCAGGCGCGGGTCTTGACGAACGGGTAGACGAACAGGTACTGGCCGTGGGCGGGACGAACCTCCAGCCGGGACTCATCCGAGTACTCGGACGGCTTGGTCATGGCCAGGAACGAGTACGGCACCTCGCACCACTTCATCAGCCCGCTCTGGCTGAGGATGACGTGGAACTCGTGAATGCGTTCGAGGTTCTGGGCCTGGCTGAGCAGCATCAGGTCGGCGTCGCCCCGCGTGCCGACTAGCGAGAAGGCGCGCAGGAGGTGACCTTCGCCGAAGTCCTGGCAGGCGGCGATGAACTCGCGCTTGTCGGCCGCGCGGCGCTCGTCGTCCAGCCGGCGCCAGGCAGGATCGACCTTCAAGAAGGTGTATTTGACGAACTGACGTACTGGCATAGACCTCGAAGCTGATGATACGCACGCCCTGTGTTGCCAAATCCGCCGCGGGAGGGGCCGTTGTCGCAGCCTCTACCATGTAGGCGCATGCGAGTAGCGATCCTGTCGCCGTACTCGTGGACGTATCCGGGGGGCGTCACGAGGCACATCGAGGCGCTCGCGGAGCGGTTCATCGCGGACGGCCATCACGTCCGCGTGCTGGCGCCCTTTGACCCACCTGACCGGTTCGCATCCGCCCTGCATCGGGGTGGGCGACCGCAGGCGATGGAGCGCCCGGATTACGTGGTGCCGCTCGGCCGTACCGTCGGATTGAAGGCGAATCAGGCGGTATCGAACATCTCGATTACCCCGTACGCGTTGGCCATGGCTTCGCAAGAGCTTCGTGCCGGCGGTTACGACGTGGTCCACGTGCACGAGCCGCTTGCTCCGCTGGCCCCGTGGTGCATAACCGATTGGACCCCGCTGCCGGTCGTCGGCACGTTCCACACCTACAACGAGAACAAGGTCTCGAACGGGATCGCCAACGTGCTCGGGGCGCGGCGCATGCTCAACCGGCTGCATGTGCGCATCGCCGTCTCCGAGGCGGCCGCCTGGACGGCGAGGCGGTTCTTCGGCGGCCACTACCGGGTGATCCCCAACGGGGTGCATTTCGATCCGCAGCGGGCCGCAGTGGCCGCGCTGCGGCCACAGGGCGATCGACTGCGGGTCGTGTTCGTGGGTCAGGTGGTCGAGCGTAAGGGTCTGCCGCTCCTGCTGCGCGCCTTCGAGGCG
>JAFAZZ010000389.1 GCA_019239375.1 Solirubrobacterales bacterium
TCGGGCCCTTTGCCGTTCATTCGATCAGCAGCAGCCTGCTGGAGATGCAGCTGTATCTCGCCGTCTCGGCCGTGTCGGCGCTCGTTCTCGCTGCGCTGGCCTCGGAGCGCGAGGCCCTGGCCCAGAATGTGCGGGCATCGCGGACCCGGATCGTCATGGCGGCCGACGAGGAGCGCCGGCGGGTCGAGCGCAACCTGCACGACGGCGCCCAGGGCCGCTTGGTAGCGCTCGCCGCGCACCTCTCGCTGGCGGCCGGCGAAGCCCGGCGATGGCCGGCAGGCGCCGCGGCGTCGCTCGACTCGGCTCGGGAGGAGGTCCTGTCCTCCATCGACGAGCTGCGCGATCTGGTGCACGGGATCCATCCGGTATCGCTTCGCCGCTTCGGGCTGGCCCGGGCAGTGGAGGACCTCGCAGCGCGCTCGTCGATGCCGATCAAGCTGATCGATCTCCCCGAGGTGCGCCTCGACGAAACGGCGGAGGCCACGGCGTACTACGTCGTGCTCGAGGCGGTCACGAACGCTCAACGCCATGCCAAAGCAGGCAGGGTGACAGTGCGTGCGCGCCTCGATCAGCGCGTCCTGGCTCTCGAAGTGCGCGACGACGGCGTCGGCGGCGCGATCGAGCTCGGCGAGCGCGGGCTGCAGGGGCTGCGTGACCGCGTCGAGGCGACCGGTGGGACGTTCAGCGTCGAAAGCCTCCCGGAGCGCGGCACCCGCGTCGGCGCCATGATCCCGGCCACCGTCGCGAGTGCGCGGTAGTCATTCCTCCCGGGGCGGGGCTTCGCCGCTGGCCAGGAAGAGCAGCGCGGCGCTCACGCGCCGGCTGACGTCGTCGGGACTGGGCAGCTCGAGCTTGGTGAAGATCGCATTGATGTGTTTCTCGACGGCGCGCTTGGTAAGCACCAGTGACCGCGCGATGGCGGCGTTGCTCTTGCCCTGGGCGAGCTCGGCGAGCACGTCGCGCTCGCGCGGCGTCAGCTCTGCCAGCGGCGAGCGCGCGTCGATGGTGCGCGCGCGGACGAGCGCGTCTACCACCTTCGGGTCGATGACCGATTCGCCTCGCACCACGGCCTCGATCGCCGAGGCGAGCTCGCGCGGGCCGCTGACGCGCTCCTTGAGCAGGTAGGCCCGGCCGGCGCTGCCAGACTCGAGCAGCTCGAGGGCGTAGGCGGCATCGGCGAACTTGCTGAGCACGACCACGCCGATGTCGGGATCCGAGTTGCGCAGCTCGTGCGCGACCTGGATTCCCTCGTTCGTACGGGTGGGTGGCATTCGGATGTCGGTCAGGACCGCGTCGGGGCGCTCCTCGGCGACGGCGGCGAGCAGCGAATCACGATCCTGGACATACCTGACGACTTGAATGTCGTCAGCCTGCGCCATCACGCGTTCGAGCGCCTCGCGCATGAGGTACTCATCCTCGGCAATCACGACGCGGATCTGGTTCCTACGGTCCGTGGCTGAAGCCCCCGATTCACAGTGTGGGTAAAGAAAAGCTGCGTTCGGCTGTACGAAAAGTAGCGCGGCGACACGCCGCGGTCATGGCCGTGGCGCAATCGGGCGTGACAGCGGCGATGCTCCGTGGCTTTCTGAGCCGAAAGGTCACGTTGGCGCGCCGCCGGGCCGGCAGTCAGGAGCTGTTCAAGCCCCCCTCCGAGAGGAATATGGGTTCGCCCCCCACGCGTGAGGACGCACGCACCATTGTTGGCGGACGCTCACCCGGATCGGGCGATGAGCTTCGCCGCGGCATTGCTTCGATGCCGCCGATGGTCGGGGTGGAGATCACGTGGTTCGGACATGCGGCCGTCTTTATCGAGATGGACGGCGTGCGCATGCTGACCGATCCTGTGCTCGGCCATCGGATCGGCCCGCTCGTGCGGGTCGTCCCTGAGCCGGAGGAGCCCGGCCCGGTCGACTGCGTGCTGATCTCGCACCTCCATGCCGACCACGCCGACATCCGGAGCCTTCGAGCCGTGCGCTGTCGAGGCCCGTTCGTGGCGCCCCATCCGGGCGAGGCATGGCTGACCGGGCGTGGGCTGGCCGACGCCCACGGCCTGTGCTCGGGGCAGGGGATCCGGATCCGGAACGTGCAGATCACGGCGATCCCCGCGGTCCACGATCGCCGCCGATGGTGGCTAGGACCGGCGGCGAACCCGGTCGGCTACCTGATCCGCGGCTCGCGCTCGGTGTACTTCGCGGCGGACACCGACCTGTTCCTGGGCATGGCCGAGCTGCGCGGTCAGGTCGACGTGGCGCTGCTACCGGTCTGGGGCTGGGGCTCGCGAGTCGGTCCCGGGCACCTGGATCCCGAGAGCGCGGCGGCCGCGGTGGCGCTGATCGCCCCGAAGCTAGCGATCCCGATCCACTGGGGGACCTATGTGATGGCCCATACCGCTCGCCGTGCAGCAGACCGCGCGCGTCCTGCGCGCGAATTCGCCGCCTACGCCGAACGTTACGCGCCGGCGGTCGAGGTCAGGAGGCTGGCGCCCGGCGAGGGCACCGTATTCTGAAGCGTTCACGAGCTCATGGTCGGGGGCCTGCTCGCCGGTAATAGAAGCCGTTCACGGTCTCCGAGGAGTTCGACTTGCCGGTCGGCCCGCCCTGATTCACCCAATCGGGAGGATGCGCATGACGGGCGCCCGCGGCATCTTGCCATCCCCAATGTCACCAGCCCTCTTTCGCACCTCGGCGTGGCGCGATCGGCGAGAGCGTTTCGGCATGCTGCTGGGCGCGACCGCGGCCGCATTTGCCGTCGAGGGCATCGCCGCACCGAAGGTGTGGGATCAGGTGCTGGTGACCGCATTGCTCGCCGGCACTCTGGTGCTGGCCCTGTGGGCGGCCGACGTCAAGCCGATGGTCATCCGCGTCGCGGCCATCGTCGCCGCGATCCTGCTCGCCGTCAGCGTCGCCGAGGCCGCCGCGGGGAGCGTCGACAACGCGGCGGTGCGTCTTGCGAACACTTTGCTGGTCTTCTTAGCGCCTCCGGCGGTCGTCGTCGGGGTTCTGCGAAGCGTGCGAGCACGCAACAAGGTCACGGTGGAGGCCGTCCTCGGCGTCCTGTGCCTCTACATCCTGCTCGGGTTGTTCTTCGCGCAGCTGTACGGCGCGATCGATCGCATCAACGGCGGCCACTTCTTCGCGAACAACGTGGCGGCGACGCCCTCGGATTGCGTGTACTTCAGCTTCACCACCCTGGCCACGATCGGCTATGGCGACATCACCACCGCCGGCAATCTCGGCCACACGCTGGCGGTGAGCGAAGGGCTGGTCGGGCAGATTTATCTGGTGACGATCGTGTCGCTGCTCGTCGGAAACCTCGGCCGGACCCGGCGAGCGGAGCCGTGAGCGCAGCCGCAGGCGCGACCAGGGCACGCTCGTGGCTCGACGAGGCTGAGCGGATCGACCTCGCGGTCTACCGGGCGATCGCGGCGACACCGACGCCACGACTCGATGGGGCCATGCGCAGGCTGTCGCAGGCGGCGAACTATTCGCGTCTGTCGATCGCATCCGCCGCCGCACTGGGGAGCATCGGCGGGCCTCGCGGACGGCGCGCGGCCGCCGTCGGACTCTCCTGTATGGCGGCTACGGCCACGTTCGTGAACCTGCTGGTCAAGCCGGTCGCCCGCCGGCGCCGTCCGGACCGGGCCGGTGCCGCGGTTCCGGCCGCCCGCCAGGTGGACCTGCCGGGATCGCGCTCGTTTCCGTCCGGCCACACGGCGTCCGCGGTCGCCTTCGCCGCGGGAGTCTCGCGGGTGGTGCCGGCGGCGGCCGTGCCGCTGCACTCGCTCGCGGCGGCGGTCGGCTACTCGCGTGTGCACACCGGCGTGCACTACCCGGGCGACGTCATCGGCGGCGCGCTCCTCGGCGCGATGGTGGCCGACGTGACCGCGGCCAGCCTGCCCCGCCGGATCACGGCAGGTTGATGGTGCGTCACGTAGCCGTCCGGACCACGAAGCCCAGGCCGATCCAGGCAAAACCGTTGACGATCAGCCAGATGCCGACCAGGACGGCCAGCGTGGTGTAGCCGATGTGGGGGTCGGACACGACCACGACGCCAACCACGATCTCGAGCACGGCGATGGCCACCCGCAGGAGCCCGCCGATCGCGCCCGCCCGCAGCAGGCGAAGCACCCCGGCGGCGACAAGCCAGATCCCAATGATGAGCCCGATCGCATTGACCGCATGGGTCGGGTGGCGGACCAGGAGGATGCCGATGACGATCGTCACCAGCCCGACGATCGCGGCCAACGCGCGATTCCCCTCGCTGTGGCCCAACGAAATGACGAGCTCGATGATGCCGTCGATCAGCAGGAAGATGCCCATCACCACGGCCAGCGTGGCCAGGCTGTGGCTGGGCCTGGCGACAAGGATGCCGCCGGCAACCACGCTGACCAGGCCCACGATCAAGAACAGCCACCAGGCGAACCTCGGCTCGGCCTCTCCCTCGTCTCCGATTGCGACTCGTATCGGCACCCTTCTACTCGTCCGCTTCGATGTCGTAGCCGATCGCGACGGCGAGGCGGGGAGCGCTCGAGACGACCCGGGCGAGGCCCACCGCGGGAGCGACCGCAACCAGCACGCCGACGATCTCAGCCTCGCTGGCGCCCGCCTCCCGCGCGTGGTGCACCGTCGTTCGCAGCGAACTCGTCGCGGCGCCCAGCGCCAGCAGGGCGCCGAGGCGCACGAGCAGGTCCACCTTCGGCAGCAGCACGGAGGAACCGACCAGCTCGGCGCCGTTGGAAAGGACCATCCCAACCGACTCCTCGTCGTTGATGGCGAGGCGACGGAGCAGCCGCTCCACTTCGTCCATGGGGGGCAAACCTAGACCCGGCCGAGCGGCCTTCATCCTCCGATCCGGGTGAAACGTCGGCGTCGTATTGCTGGCGGGGGGTGAATCGCGAACATCTTCCGTGGTGTCGGCCTCCCCCAAGACGGAGGCTCGCCCCCTTGCTCCGGACCGTCGACTACGGGAGAACTGACATTCCGGACAGCTGCCGTGCGACCCACGCCGAACTCGATGCCCCCTGCCGCAGTCACAGCTCTGTCTCGCCACCCGAACCTTAAGACCCGGGGCGGCCCCGGACGCATGCTGGGGGGGCCGGCGGGCGGAGCGCGCGCCTGGCGTGACGACTACGTCCGCCGGATGGGGCTGGTTCGGCGCTTGTCCGAAGCGGACGGCGCGTTGGTGGCGGTGATCGTGGCGCCACCGGGCTACGGCAAGTCGAGTCTGCTCTCAGAGTGGGCCGCGCACGACGGGCGTCCGTTCCTGTGGCTGTGCTTCGACGAGGCGCCGAGTCGCAAAACCCGGGCGGAACCGGCAGCGGCCGCTCTCGCGGAACCGGCAGCGGCCGCTCTCGCCACCCTGCGCGCTCAGGAGCGGAGCTTCGTGCTGGCCGTCGACGACGCCCACCTGGCGCCGCCAGGCATCCTGAGCGAGCTGGTCCGTGTGGTGCTCGACGAGTGCCCGGAAGGGTCTATGGTCGCCGTGAGCGCAAGGCGCCATCCGGTCCTCCCGCTCGGCCGGCTGCGCGCGAGCCACGTTCTGGTTGAGGTAGGCGTAGAGGATCTGGCCTTCCGCCCGTCGCAGGCTGCGGCCGTACTGCGCATGGCCGGGCTCGAACTCGACTATGACGCGGTGAAGACACTCGTGCAGCGCACCGAGGGGTGGCCGGCCGGTCTGTACCTGGCGTCGCTGAGTCTGCGGGGCAGACCGGACCCGAGCGATGCGGTAGCGCATGTGCGAGGGGACGACCACGTTCTCGCCGAGTACTTCCGCGACGAGGTGCTGCCCGCGCTATCGCCCGAGCTGCGGGAATTCGCGGTGAGGACCTCGGTGCTGCACGAGCTCTCGGGTGAAGTGTGCGATGCCGTGCTGAAGGGCGAGGGCTCGGCGCTCACACTGGCCGAGCTCGAGGCTGCGAGCCCGCTGCTTCGCCCGCTCGACGCAGCACACGAGTGCCATCGCTGGCACACGCTATTTCGAGACGTCCTCAACGCCGAGCTGCGGCGGACCGAGCCGCAGCTGGTGCGCTCACTCCATAGCCGGGCGAGCGCGTGGTTCGAGGCGAGCGGCGACGTCGATCGCGCGATCGATCACGCCGTTTCCGCGCACGACTCGATCCGGACGGGCGATCTTCTCTGGCGCAGGATCGTCGCCTACGTGACCCAGGGGCGCAACGACATCGTCCAGACCTGGCTGGCGCGCTTCAGCCAGGAGGAGCTGGCCGGGTACGCGCCGCTCGCCTTGTGTGCCGCACACAGCTTCCTGGCTGCGGGCAACGCCGCCGAGGCGCGGCACTGGGCGATCACCGGCTCTGCCGCACTTGGACGCGATCGCGCGCGATCGGGCAGCGCATCGTCGTCTCCGGGCTTTGCCGGCATCAACGCGATGCTGGGCGGCGGCGGCGTGGTCCAGATGGGCCAGGCCGCGGCCGACGCGTGCAGGGTGGAGCCCGAAGACAGCCCGTGGCGCCCGATCTGGCTGCTCCTGCTGGGCACGGCGAGGCACCTGGCCGGCGACCGGAAGACCGCTGGACCGATCCTCGAGACCGGCGCGGATGTCGCCGCCGCCACCGCGCCGAGCGTGGCGTCGCTGTGTCTGGCTCAGGCGGCGATGATGGCGATCGAGACAGGCGACTGGGACAGCGCGACCGAGCTGACCGACCGGGCCGCAAAGGTCATCGAGGACCGGGGCCTGGCCGACTATCCCATCTGTGCGTTTGCCTTCGCGGCAGCCGCCGCGACACGCGCACACCAAGGTCGCATTGACGAGGCCAAGCGCGATCTGCGCCGCGGCGTCGAGCTGCTCGCCGCCCTCGGCGACTTCCTGCCCTGGTATGGCGCCGAGACTCGCATCCTGCTAGCCCACGCCTCGCTGTGGCTGGCCGACCTCGTAGGTGCGCGGACGCTGCTGGCCGAGGCCTCCCGGCTGGCCCGCAGGACGTCCGGTGCGGTCGTCTTCGCGCGCTGGTTCGACGACGCGTGGTCGCACATGGATTCGCTGGCCGAGACCAGCCTGGGCGGTCCGTCGTCCCTGACCATCGCAGAGCTGCGGATCCTCCGCTTCCTGCCCAGCCACCGGTCGTTCCGGGAGATCGCGGAGCAGCTCGGCGTCTCGGCCAACACGGTCAAAACCCAGGCTCACGCGGTGTACCGGAAGCTGGGCGCGGCATCGCGTTCGGAGGCAGTCGCCCGCGCCGACGAGGCCGGTCTGCTCGGTCGGTAGGCCGGCGCCCGAGCCCGGCGAGGCGTCTGCGCGATCAGTAGGCCGGCGCCGGCTCCTCGGGGGCGCCCGTGTCGTAGTCGAGGGCCGCGGCCAGGCGTGCGGCGCTCGAGACGAGCTGGGCCGCACCGGCGGTCGATCCGGTGGCCAACAGCACCGCGGCGAGCGTCTCCTCGCCGGCGCCGGCGGTGGAGGCGAGATCGACGGCCCAGCGCACCGAGTCGGTGGGCGCGTCGAGAGTCAGCAATGCTCCGAGTGCCACGAGCGACCGAGTGCGCCTGTCGAGGAGTTCGCCGGTGGTGCTCTCCTCCCCGCTCGCCCGGTCGATCGTTGGCCGCAGGATCGCTCGCAACGCGCGCTCATCGCCGGCTGCCAACTGGAGCAGCAGGTCCCTAGCCGGGCTGCTGACACGCATCTCGCTCACCGCTCTCGACTCCGATTGTCACGCCGCGCCCGGCGGGCGCATCGTCCGGATGGGATTAAGCACGCGGACTCGCGGCGATGCCTTCCCCGAGCGCCATCGCGACCAGTTGTGCGCGCGACCGCGCTCCCACCTTGGCCATGGCGTTGCGGACATGGGTGCGCACCGTGTTATGCGTCAGATGGAGCTCGTGCGCCGCCTCGGGACCGCTATAGCCCAGCGCGAGCAGCTGGATCACTTCGAGCTCGCGCTTGGAAACGGCGACACGGTCCGAACGCGGCGGGCTCCGGTCGTGGTGCTGACGGCCGGCGCGCACCGCTCTGATCGCCACGAACAAGACGAGCTTCTCCCCGGTCACGAGTGCGGGATGGCCGGCGAAGTCCACCGTGAGGTGGCCGCCGTCCGCGCAGATGAGATCGGCCGAGCCCGTGAAATGATCGCGAAGGAGCATCGCCTGCCATTCACCCGCGGTGTACAGCGGCCCGCCGACCACGAACTCGTAGATCGGTCGGCCGACGATATCGCTGCGCCGATAACCGGACAGGCTCAGAAAGGCGCCGTTGACCTCGACGTGACGGCGCTGGCCGTCGACCAGCGCCATCGCGTTCTTGGAACGCGTGAATGCCTCCCAGAACAGGGCGGCCCAGCCGGCGCCGGTGGCCGGGAGCTCGGGCGCTCCCGTCATGTTCATCGCGCAAAGTATCTACCTGCGGTGGCCGCCCGCATCATCCCGATCAGGTGAGAAGGGCTGTCATCAGGGGGAGCGGTCGCCTTCAGGCGGGAGCGTCGCCTTCACGTGTTGTGGACGAAGAAGTGGGCGTTACCGATCGCGGCGATGCCCTCGATGAAGTTGATGGTTCCCACCACGAGCAGCAGCACGCCCGCGAACGCGACCCATCGGTATCTGGTCGAACCACGGTAGCTCTCACCTGGATCAGGTGATGAAGCGCCGGTAGGCGCAGGCCAGCATGGGCATCGTGACCACGTCGTCGTCAGCGGCGGGCCATCCCGGGCGCCCAGCGGTCGAGCTGACCGTTCGCCGAGCATGGCCGCTGGCCGCGTTGGTGCTCGGGCTGGGGGCCATCGTGCTCGCCGGCGTCGTCGGCGTGTTGCAGTTCCCGCGGGGTCTGACCGTCCTCGCGTGTCTCGTGCTGGCTACATCCGCGGCGTGGTACGGAGTGCGCCGGCGCGGCGCGGCGCGGTCGATCGGGCTCGCGTTTGCCGCTCTGCTCCTCGCCGGGGCCGTTGCGCTGATCGTGTTCGAAGGCGCGGCGCTGCAGGACGCAATGGTGTTGGCCGCGTTCGTTGCGGCTTTGGTAACCGCACGCGAGGCCCTCAAGGCACGCGCACGCTGGCCGCCGGCGCCGCCTCCCGAGCATCCCGTGCTCTTTTACAACCCGAAGTCGGGTGGGGGCAAGGCAACCCGCTTCCATCTCGCCGAGGAGGCCCGCCGGCGAGGGATCGAGCCGATCGAGCTAGAGCGTGGACAGGATCTCGAGAAGCTGGTGCGCGACGCGGTGGCTCGGGGGGCCGATGGACTGGCGATGGCCGGCGGCGACGGGTCCCAGGCGGTCGTCGCGATGGTGGCCGCCGAGCTCGGGCTTCCCTTTGCGTGCGTACCGGCGGGGACGCGCAACCACTTCGCCCTCGACCTCGGGGTCGATCGCGACGACGTGGTGGGCGCGCTGGACGCATTTGTGG
>JAFAZZ010000430.1 GCA_019239375.1 Solirubrobacterales bacterium
CTGGGCGACAGGACCGACCGGCGCGCGTTGGCATCGCTGAGCGCCGTCGGCCTCGGGCTCATCTCAGGTGCCCTCGCCTTTCAGGCCGCCGCGCACCTCGATCTGCTCTGGCCGCTCTACGTGCTGGCCGCATTGCACGCGGGGCTCGCCGCGATCAGCGGACCGCTCCGCCGGACGTTCATCCCGAGCCTGCTTCCGGTCGAACAACTCACGGCCGGGATGTCACTCAACCGCCTCAGCTTCCAGCTCATGCTCACCCTCGGCCCGGCGCTCGCGGGCCTGATCGCCGCCGACCCCGGGCTGGGGCTGCCCGGCTGCTACCTGATCGACGCCGTCAGCTTCGCCGCCTCGCTCTACGGCCTCGCCCGCCTACCCGACGTCACCGTACCCACACCTCACGCGGCGCACCCTGCGGGCACTCGCCGAGGGCCTGCGCTTCATCCGGCACAGCGACAGCCTCGCCGCTGCGTTCCTGGCCGATCTGATCGCCACCGTGTTCGGCCTCCCCATCGTCTTGTTTCCCGCGATCAACGCCCAGCGCTTCGGCGGCGATCCCCGCACGCTCGGATTGTTCGCCACCGCGATCGGCGTCGGCGGACTGCTCACCGCGATTCTCTCAGGTCCGCTGAACCGCGTCGCGCGCCAGGGCGCGGCAATGCTCGTCTCGCTCGCCGTCTGGGGAGCCGCGTTCGCCGGCTTCGCCGTCGCCCCCGGACTCGGTCTCACGCTCGTGATGCTCGCGATCGCCGGCGCCGCCGACAGCATCACCGTCGTACTGCGAGGAACGATCATCCAGACCAACACACCGGATCAGCTGCGCGGACGCATCACCGCCGTCGAATACGTCGCCGGCGTTAGCGGCGGCCAGCTCGGAAACCTCGAAGCGGGCGCCCTCGCTGCCATCACCACCCCGTCCGCCAGCGCCCTGATCGGCGGTCTGCTGACCATCATCGGCGCCCTCACCCTCGCGACCAACCTCCCCGACTTCGTCCGCCAGCACGCGCTCGCGCCCAACCTCCCGAACGCGAGACAGCCCTGACATCCAAGCCAATGCACCCGCCGTGTCCGACTCAGGACGGCACCATCAGACCAGGCCCATCCACTGCCGAGATCACGAAGCCTGGCGGGAGCGGCAGTCAGCGGCTGGGTTCTCGGGCGGCGACAAAGCGGCGACCAGTTGCGCCGCCGAGATAACCCGTGCTGTCGCCCGTCCAAGAAATGACGACAGGCCGCCGCTGAAGTCCCCACACTTCGGTCGGCAGCAGCCTGAACGCCAACGCCGCCGATGGAAGACCCAGCACGACGCCAAGCACGACCGCTGTAGTCAGCTTCCTCACTTCGCGAGCTGACTCATGATCGTCCCATTCGCGCGGCTCATGACGGTAGGCGCTGGAGTGTCCAGTCCAAGCTCGTTACGTATTCGTTGCAAACAGCCCCGCGCAAGCTCGGCGGCCCTCAGGCTCGGGGATCCGTCGCGACTCGATCACCCAGACCGCTTGACGGAGGCTCTGAAGGACATCCGCACGCGCGGCGAGTCACCGGCGGCCGGCCGAGGCCGCTGGCCCTCCCGCGAGGCCCGGCCGTTTGACGCCGCGAGCCGCCGACGGGCCTTCTGCACCGATGGAAGCGCCGCCTTGGCCTTCGCCAGCGGTCGCGCTCGGACATCGACACTCGCCGGCTTAGCCGCGATCGTGATTTCCTCGCCGGTCGCCGGATTGCGGCCGGGTCGTTTCTTGGTAGCCGGCTTGACCCGCACCGTCAGCTGAACGAGCCCGCCGAGACGAACCTTCTGGGCGTTGCCCAGCTCCTCGAGGACGATCTCGTCGAGCGCATCGAGTGCTCGCTTCGCCTCCGCCTTGCTCATCTCGGCGCGCTCTGCGACCGCGGCGATCATCTGGGACTGCGTCAGCGCCACGGCTGCTCCTCCGCCTTCGGGTTATGTGGACAACGGTATTGAAGCTCGCCCGACAGACGGAGGCCTCCAGCGACGAACCCCCAAGCCGCGC
>JAFAZZ010000474.1 GCA_019239375.1 Solirubrobacterales bacterium
CACGGGGTCGATGTCGCCGAGCGGATGATTGACACGGCGACCAGGGAGGCCGAGGGGGCGGGGATCGAAAACGTGAGCTTCGAGATCTGCGATGTCGAGCTCACGAGGTTCGAGCAGACCTTTGACTACGCATTTTCGCGGATGGGGACGATGTTCTTCGCCCGACCGGTGACCGCGCTTCGCAATGTCCGTGAAGCTCTCGCGCCAGGCGGCCGCTTGACCATGGTGGTGTGGCGGCGCAAGCTCGACAACGAGTTCCTGCACCGCGCCGAACGGGTCGTGGCGGAGTATCTCGACGAGCCCGAGGAGTACGACGCGCCGCGCTGCGGACCGGGCCCGTTCTCGATGGCCAACGCCGATACGGTGACCGACGTACTCAGGGCTGCCGGCTATGAGAACATCCGGCTGGCGCGCGTGGACCTGCCCTACAAGGTCGGCAACGACCTCGAGCAGGCCGTGGCGATGAGCCTGGCGATCGGGCCGGCGGCCGAGGTACTCCGTCTGTGGGGCGACCGGGTAGCCGAGCTCAGACCCAGAATCCAGGCCGACCTCCGGACGGCGCTCGCCGACTACGTCACCAGCGAGGGCGCAGTGTTCGCGTCTTCGTCGACGTGGACCGTGACCGCGACCGCCCGGCGGTAGCCGCTTCCGGGACCCGGCGGTACCGACCAACCACCGAGCGAGCCGCCCAACGGCTCGAAAACCAAGAGAACCAATGAGCACAAACTTGGGCGGCCGCCGCCTCGGGCGGCCGGGCGCACATAACCCACTACCGGGAGGTTTCAACATGGCCACCCAGGCGACCACCACGAGCTTCGACCTCGCTCGCTTCTGCCGGGCGCTCGAGCGGCGCGACAGCGCCACGCAGCTGTCGATGTACGCGCCCCACGCGACCGTCACGATCGCCGACCGGATCACCCAGCCCGGCTCGCCGCGTGTGCTGCACGGCGCCGGCGAGATCCGCGGCTGGATCGAGGACGTTGACGGGCGCGAGATGACTCACGCTGTCGGACACACCGGCGCAGACGAGCACGGCGCCGCGTTCACCGAGCCTGCCAATACCCCGACGGCACCAACGTGCGGTGCGCGACCGTGCTCGAGCTTGACGGCGGTCTAATCGCACGACAGACCGTCGTCCAGGCTTCGGACCAAGCGTGACCGCGTCCGCCGACGCGCCAACCCGAACCGCCCCAAAGCCCACGCCATGTCTTCTTCGCACCCTGATCCACACCACGGGTTCACGCCCGATGACTGTCGGCGGTCGCGGCGGCCGCTCGCCACGCTGATCGCTACCACCGCGGTTTGCCTGGCCTTTCTCGTGCAGGCGCCGATCGCCGGCGCGACCGTTCCGGTGTCCAACGTGACGCCCCAGATCGGGCTCATCCCGTTGCCTGTCGACGTCGTCTTCCTGAACCAAATGGGCGCGCTGATCCCGGTCAATCCGGTGTCGACTCCCGCTTCGGCGCCGCTGTTCACCTGGCGGGCAACGCGCTCAACCTGAGCTGGGGCCAGTTCTCATCGACGACGGCGAAGTCGGCCGCCTGGAACGTCACTTATGCAGGGACCACCTACACGCAGTTCCTGATCGGTCTGAGCGGCCTGGTCCCGAACGGCGTCTACTCGCTGTACTACCGCATCTTCAATCCCAACTCCGACAACGCGCTATGTCCGACCGTCGAGCCGCAGGTTGCGCTGACCGCGGCGTTCCCGCAGTTCCAAAGGCCTGACTCGAGCTCGTTCATCGCCAGCAGCTCCGGGAAAGGGCTGTTCTTCGCCAGCGTCGCCCAAACCTGCTCGCGGCGGCCCAGCTTCAGGTCGACGTCGTCTACCACTTCGACGGACAGACGTACGGGCCGGTCGCCAACCGAGCGGAGTCCCAGGGCCCCGTGGCCAGCCAGCCCGGCGGAGACTGCCGGTCGAGCTACGGGGTCGACGCGATGCGCCAGCTCCTGATCATCTGCAAGTGAGGCATCCAGGAGGCAAGAGGCCGAGCACAAGAGCTTCGGCCACCCCGACCAGACGTGCGAGTTCCCGCACGGTACGGCGAAAGCAACTACGCCAAGGTCAGCCGGCCGCGACCGGATGATCGCTTCCATATTCGGCGTACCACCCGTCCAATGCACGCAAGTTCTGGTGACCGAAGCGCGCCTCCTCGACGATGTGGTGCTCGCCGCCGGCGAGTAACTGCCCGACGTCCGCGCAATCGCCATCGCCTCCGTCGTTACCGCCAGCCGAGCAGGAGCCGGCCACTGCGGCGGGACCCGATCAGAATGGACAAGCCCCGGTAAGACGAGGCCGTCCGCGGACTGCCTTCCACGCGCGCCGTTCAATCCGGGAGCGCAATCGAGGGCCTCGTCCGGCTCCGGGGTCGGCGCGAGCTTCCGCGGCACGCGGGACGCAGCCGCGCTTCAAACGTCGCCTCCGGCAGGTTACGCCCCGTCGTGATGCGGACATCCAAGCCCGCATCACGACGGGACGTCTTGGCTGGGCAGGCGGAGGGGACTCGCTTGATCAAGACAATCTCTTTGATCTGCGCCGTCCGCGACCCGCAGGGCCAGGACCCCGGCGCGGTCGACAAGCGGCTGCTCGTGATCGAGCCCGAGTTCGCCACGGTGCTGAAGTCCACCGGCCGCGAGCTCTCGACACTGTCACCAACGTTGCGCTCAGCGTGGGATGGACGCCCTCTCGCTCTCCTGACCCGGACCGCGCCCGCGCGCGCCACCGAGGCGCACGTCTCGATCATCGGGCACATCACCCAGACCGAGCTGCGAGGTCACACCACGACCGTCGAGATCGCCAACGGGTTCCTGAACCGCTTCATCTTCGCGGCCGTCCGCCGCGTGCGACTGCTGCCCGAAGGTGGTGACCCCGACCCGCTGAAAGGCACCGGCCTGAGCCGCTACCTCACCACCGTGCTCGCGCACGCCCGCGCCGCCGGACAAGTCACGCTCTCCCCGGCCGGCCGCGAGCTGTGGTGGCAGCTCTACCCGCAACTCACCCAGCCCACCGACGGTCTCCTCGGCCAGCTGACCGCTCGCGCCGAAGCGCACGCGATCCGGCTCGCGCTCCTCTACGCGCTGCTCGACGGCCAGAAGACCATCGCACCCGAGCATCTCCAAGCGGCGCTCGCGCTCTGGAACTACGCGCAACGCTCCGCCGCATGGGCACTCGGACAAGCGACCGGCGACCCACTCGCCGAGCACATCCACAATGCTCTGCAGCGATCACCCGACGGACTGACCCGCACCCAGATCCGCGACCTCTGCCAACGCAACCTCCCCGCCGACCGCGTCGAGCAAGCACTCCACGCGCTCGCCGCCACCGGGCGCGCCGAGCAACGCCGGACCCTCACCACCGGCCGCCCAGCAGAGACCTGGACCGCCGTGCCGGCACCCGGCGCCTGACCCGCCGCCGCTACGCGCGAGTGGGTCGCATCGCTCGCCCGGCCACGCTCGAGCCGCGCCAGCGCCTTGCGTGCCGCCGTCACCATCATGGCGAGCGATCAACAGCGAAAGGCGAAGCCGGTCTCAACGCGCGACGCACAACCGCACGCCCCCACCCCGCCCCTTCATTGCCAGCCAGTACTGCTTACGACCCTTCGGTCGTTCGGTCGTTCGCCTCCCCGATCACCATCCACGCTGACGCCATCATCACCATCCAGCGTGTCCGTCAACACACAGGATCCATGCTCCCCATCGCCGTCGTGAAAGTCGCGTCGCCATGGCCGGGCTAGCCACCGGACCCGTGGACCCGCCCGGCCGCGCGCCGATGCCGCGGACAGCATTACAGCGCGTGACTGGAAGTCGTCATCGCCCCATCAAACGTGTGGCAGTCTAGCCACCGGGGCTGACTGCACGCAAATCCCATGGCCGGTCGAGGCTCGTTATTCGACGACGTGCGCCTAATGGGACCGGCCGGCGCCTCGCCCTGCGACGATCCGGACCGGCCGCAGACCCGCCG
>JAFAZZ010000529.1 GCA_019239375.1 Solirubrobacterales bacterium
TGGTCGCCGAGGCCCCCAGCGACGTCTTCGGTGACCCATTGACTCGCGCCATTACCTTGACTCAGGCTGCCGAAGTTGGGGAGGTGCTGCTTGGGGAAATGACGCGCCGTCTCGCCCTGAGCGCAATCCAGGCCGAGCCGGCGGCGGACCCCGCGGCATGGCGGCTAGTGGGCTTGGTCGCAGAATCCGCGCTCACGCTCGGCCTTCAAACGCCAATGGTGGGGCGAGACGACGAACTATTGGCCGGACTTGCCGCCTTTGAGCGCACGGTTCGCTCAGGCCAGGCCCACTTGCTTACGGTGGTCGGTGATCCCGGGATTGGAAAGTCGCGCTACGCGCTGGAGTTTGTGGCGCGCGTGAACGAGCGGGCTACGGCCCTGACGGGGCGATGCCTTTCATACGGTGAGGGCGTGGCCTTCTGGCCGCTGCGCGAGGCGCTCAGCGATGGGATGGGCGTCGAATCTCGAGACGCGCTGCGACAGTTTCTCGGTACTACGGAGGACGCGGAGGCCGTCGCTGACATCGTCGCCACGACACTCGGCTTCGAGGCCGCCGAGATCACCCCAGAGCAGATTCCCTGGGCGTTTCGCCGCCTGCTCGAGCTCCTCTCAAGCGAGCGGCCCGTAGTGCTGGTGATCGACGACGCCCACTGGGCCGAGCCCGCCCTTCTCGAACTGATCGATTACCTCGCCGATTGGCTCATCGCGCCGGTGCTCCTCCTTTGCTTGGCGCGACCCGAGCTCTTGGACGTGCGGCCAGGCTGGGGCGGCGGGCACCCACGGGTCAACTCGGTCGTTCTCAGTCCACTGGCTGAAGAGGACGCTCTTTATCTGCTCAACCATCATGCAGGGCACCGGGTGTTAACTCCTGAGGAGAACGCCAAGATTCTCGAAACCGCCGAGGGCAACCCTCTCTTCGTTGAGCAACTCCTCCAAGCGAGTTCCGAAGATCCTTGGTGGGACCGGGAACGTCCGATCCCAGCGACGATCGAGAGCTTGCTGGCGGCGCGTCTCGACCGACTCGGTCCTGGCGAGCGCGCGTACATCGAAAGGGCCGCGCTGATTGGGCGTGAATTCTGGCCGGCGGCAGTAGTGAAGCTGCTTCCGCCGGAAGCTCAGCGCTCCGCTTCCGGTCACCTGAGCGGGCTCGTCCGACGAGGATTTATCCATCCTGACCGAAGCGCGATCGCCGGCGAAGAGCAGCTTCGCTTCCATCACATCCTGATTCGGGACGTCGCCTACCGCAGTACGCCGAAGGCGCTCCGGGGTGAGCTCCACGAGCAATTCGCAGACTGGTTAACAGCTCGCGGCGAAGCGTACGACGAGTTCGTCGGATACCACCTGGACCG
Organism: Solirubrobacterales bacterium; assembly: GCA_019239375.1. GTDB lineage: Bacteria > Actinomycetota > Thermoleophilia > Solirubrobacterales > Solirubrobacteraceae > Palsa-465. The sequence continues at coordinate 1,349 of JAFAZZ010000529.1, forward strand.
AGCGTTCCGGTACCGGTGCGAAGTGGAAGGAATCGACACCAGAGCGCGCGCGGTCGCTAACCGGGCTGTGGACAGTCTGTCGGCTGCAGGCCGCCGGGCTCTTGTCCGCGGCGACATGAAGGCCGCCGGCAACCTCTTGCGCAACGCCGCCGATCTTCTCGAGACCAGCAATAGCAGGCGGCCCGAGGTCCTTCTCGATCTCGGCACCGCACTGAGCGAAAGCGGCGACTTCTCCGATGCCGAAAGGGTGATTCAGACCGTACTAGAGCAGGCGGCCCCTGATGCAACCGCACTGCGGACCCGCGCGTTGATCGAACTCTCGTACTGGCACTCTCGAGCCGACCCGACCGCACCTGTCGACGAGATCCTGGATGTTGCCAGGCAGGCGATCGAGGTCTTCAAGAAAGTCGGCGATCAGCAGGGATTGGCCCGAGCCTGGCTGCACATTGCATGGGCGAACTGGTTTCGATTGCGCGCCGCGGAGATGGAGGCCGCGCTCGAACACGCGCTCACCCACGCCGAGAGGGCCGGAGAGCGACGGATGCGATCTGACGCACTGATGTATCTGGCTCGCTGCTATGTCTACGGTCCTAGATCGGTCGCGGACGCACTTCCGCGCTGCAGCACACTTCTTGAACGGGCGGATGGCGACGTGACGGCCACGGCGTTGATCAACACGATGCTCGCCGTGCTCGAGGCAATGGACGGCCGCTTCGAAGAGGCGCGCGATCGGTGGCGACGAGGCAAGCAGCGGCTGCTCGACCTCGGACTGAATCTCACCGTCGCGTCCAATCAGATGCCGTACGGGTTCGTCGAGCTGCTTGCGAACCGGCCCGACCTGGCTGAGCCAGAACTCAGCGACGCCTGCGCGACGTTCGAGCGGAGCGGGGACCAGGCTCGACTCAGCTCAGCCGCAGCGATCCTCGCGCGCGTGCTTTATGCAGGAGGTCAATATCAGCGGTCCGGTAACTACACGCGCCTTGCTGAGGCGGTGGCATCCGAAGATGACATCGAGCCACAGATCTTCTGGCGAGGAACACGCGCGAGGATACTCGCGCGGGCGGGTCAGGCGAGGCTAGCGGAGAAGCTGAGCGACGCGGCCGTGGCGCTGGCGCGGGAAACGGACTTTCTCCTTCACTATGCGACCGTACTGAGCGATCGAGCCGAGGTAATGGCTCGGCTCGGGCGACCTGACCTAGCGGCGCGGGATCTCGACGATGCACTCGCGGTTTGCGACCGTAAAGGGATCGCGGCGTCAGAGCTCGCGGCGCGCCGAGGCCTGCTGGCGTTCACCGACGCGGTGGTGCCCGCGACTCGAGGCGGCGCCTGAAGTCAGACCTCCGGCGGCTCGGAGGAGAAGCTCAGCTCCAGCGGTGATTGCCCTGGGGCCGGGCGTCCGCACCCAATCGCTGCGATCACGCCTTCCTTGACCCCATCGAGTGCGAGTCGTTCTTCGATGTCACGAGAGTTTAGGGCGAGCGTTACGAAGGCCCCGAGCGCGAGCTCAGCCGCTGCCAGATAGAGCGTCTGGCTCAAGTGTGCGGCATCCATGAGAATGCCCGCGTATGCCTTCTGGTGGCGGCGGTACTTCCACTGGTTTCGGTCGAACCGCGCGGTCAGGATGAATGTCGCATGTGCCATCCCGAAGTACTTTTGGCCGCACATGAAGAACGTCGCCAGCCTACGGGCTTCGCTGATGTCCAGACTCTCCAGCATGGTCAGCGAATGGCGTTGAGCGTTGTAGTGGTAGATACCGGGCGGAACGTCGGTCACGTTGCTGATGATCGGGTACGCCTCGACCGGGTGCAGTCCGCCCCCGGACGGACTCGTGCGCTTGATGCACACGACATCCGCCGCGTTGCGCGCATATCCGTGGCAGCCGAACACGTAGCGCAGCACGGCGTCCAGCTCGTCGAGCGCCATCGGGGAAATCGAGTCGAATGAACGTGTCGTTCGGCGCGCGAGCAAGGTGCGGAAGAGCGGGCTCTGGCGCTCGGCGCCGGGAAGCGGGATCTCGCGGGTCCCGTTGTGTTCGGCGAAGGCAGAGGGCGGAGGCCCATATCGGGCCACATGAGCCTTGGCGACGGACCGGGAGCTCTCGCTGAGCTCGGCCGGGTCCAGCTCACCTTCGGTCAGCTCTAGACCGCCCCACTGCGTCATGTAGTGATAGAGCGCCGAATATAGATTCCACTGGTTGTCCGTGAGCGCCTCGTCGCGATCGCGCAGAGGCGCGAGGGCGGGATCGTCGGAGTCGCTGACCAGAAGTCCTTTTGCCAGCAACGCACGGATAGCTTCGCTCGGAGGAGAGTCGAGCTCGGTCCAGCGATCGGCCGGCACAGAAAGCAGAACGTCAAGCTCGCTGCGGTTTAGACGGTGGCGCTGACCGGTCAGAACCGCGAGGGCGCCCAGCCGCGCCTCGGTCGGCGGCGGGATCTCGCCGCTCAGCATCGCAGCAATGTCAGGGAGAGGGTCGTCCTCCGCGTAGAAACACGCGTACACCGTCCGCCGAATCCGCGCCATGCTGGGGGCCGGTTGGGATCAGCCAATCTGCACTGCCATCCACAAGCCGAAAACGCTGTCGCCCGACTCGCCGAAGCGGGCGTCGGCGTCTCGCTGCTCCTTCAGGTAGTCCAGAACCTGGCGCAGCGTGTCGACTGAAATGCGACTGCTCGGATCCCGATGGGTCAGCGGAATGTTCAAGTCGGTGAGCGTGTCCTGCCTGACGTTTGGCTTCTCATTGAAGGCCTTCCAGCAGTCAGGATGATCCACCAGGTCTTCGAGAACGCGGATGACGTCGTTGGGCTTCGGCTGGTGTTCCGTAGCCTGAAAAGTAACCCACGCGAGGAGCGCCTCGATATCGGCGCGAAGGGTAGCTTGGGGGGTTGCTTTTTGCTCGTGCCGCGGAAAATCGGGGGGCCGGGCCTCACCGTTCCCGCGACGCGCGTCGTCCCGCGATCGCTGCGCATCGATGGAGAATCTCGACGAGCCGCCGACGACCTTACGCTTGAGTTTCGCTTCAGGAACGGCTTTCACCTCCGCACCTGCGAATACCTTATCGCGGAGCTGTGCCTCGTTCGTTTCTGATATTGCCTGATAGATCAACCCGCTTGGTGGATACTTGCGCCAGCTGATATAGCCTCCCGTGAGGACGTCCAGTGGTTTCTTTATCTGGCCCCTGAACGAGTAAGGGCCGTGCAAGCTCTGACCAACTTGGTAGTACTTCGGGGTCGCGAAGTCGGACACGACTACGTCATTGATCGTGTACGTCGAGTACTCGCAGGGGTCGCACACCTCTAGGATGTAGTTGAAGAGCTCGCTGTCAGCCTCTGAGCGCCCGGGCTGCCGGGCAGCACTCGCGTCCTGAGCCGCCACTTGCAGCGAGGGTGCCAATACCATTCGCTGCCCGTGCGGGTCACACAACATCTCGAGCAACTCGTGGCTAGCGGCGAGGGACCAGCGCAGGCGTTCCTCATGTTCGACGACCGCGAAGGGAGGCCCTGAAGTGCAAAGTGGAAGCCCTTGCGGTGAAGGGGAAGGGGTTTCGTTGTGACGGCCAGTGGGACGTAGGTGGGTGGTACGTCCTCGAGCGTCGCAAAGGGCACCACCGCCGCAGAGACGTCCCACACCGGATGGAAATCGCGCGTCACCTGAATCTGAAGGGCCGCGGCGACCTCGATGAGTTCGTCCAGCAGGTCAGCGCCGTCCTCCTCGAGGGGAACCAGCGCGACGTACGTCGGGAATACGGAACTTCCGGTCGATGGAATCACGGAGCGCCCCTCCCAGTCACATTTGGGTCGTTGATACGACGTTGTGCTCCCCGGAGCGCTCCCGCGAAGTCGCAGGAAGCAGCCCGCGTGGCGCAGCCCATCAGGTCGAAGCCAAGATTGACGTAACCATCTCTCACCGGGCGTCGCAAGTCAAGCCACCGGATTGCCCAACGGCGGTGGCGAAACGGCGCTCCGTCCAGGATCGTCGTGGCATGCGGTGGCGTTGGCTACACGTGTCGGCGGACTGAGGGGCTACCAAATAGTGGGAAAACGTGATCCTAGAGGAGGCTCTCACAGTCACAACGTCGAGCTGTTGGAGCGAGTCCGGGCCTGCGTCAAGCCGGCGGCGCGACTACTTCTCGCGGACTGGTGGACTGACTCCACGCATACCCAGCCGCTCGCGGCGGCTCTAATGGCCGGCGAATTCCTCGTGAACGTCGGGGGCGATGTCTACAGCGCGGAGGAGGCGCACGCATGGCTGGCCCAGACAGGCTGGCGCGTGGTCGACGAGCTGCCGCTCGCAGGACCTCAGAGCGCGATCGTCGCCGAAGCCCTCTAAGGCGAACCGGGGGCACGGCCCCCGCTCGAATCGCCTCGCCGGCGGTGGGTGATGCTCGCCGCGCCCGGCGAGCACCACCTCCGGGTTCCGCCATCAGCCGAGGTAACGTGCCAGCGCGACCCCCGCCGTGGAGGTGCTGTTGTCCTCGGTGAAGCCGACGGCGACGATGTTGTTACCTTGAGCGAGAAGCGTGCCGACTGACTCGTCGCCCTGGACGGTGGTCGTAAGCACCCCTTGCGACCCGAAGGTCGGGTCGAGGCTGCCGCCGGGAGTCAGGCGCGCCAGCCCGAGGACGGCGGTGCCTAGCCAGTGCGAGCCGCCGACCACGACATCGCCGTTGGGCTCGATGGCGATCGCGTTGCTTCCGTCGCGCGCCGTCACTCCGGTGAGGTAGTGGAACGGGTTGCTCGTGAAGCTCGAGTCGAGCGCGCCGGTAGCCTGGAACCGCCGGACCTGTACTTCGGTGTTCCCCCTAAACACGAAGACCGAACCCGTGCGCAGCGACTGGCCGTTGGACAGGAACGCGTTCGGGCCGCCCTGTGAGCTCGCGGTGATCTGCGGTGCGGCGGCCGTGGGAATGATCGCGCCCGTCGCGCTGATCTCGGCGGCCGCCGGCAGTACGAATACGTCGCCGGATGGATCGACGCCGAGGGTTTGGATCCCTCCGAGCGCGGTCGAGGAGACAGCGCCGCCCGAGCCGAATGTCGTGTCCGGCTGGCCGTTCTTGGTGAACCGAACGACCACACCGGTGGTCGTCGAGGACCGATAACCGGCAGTCAGGAAAGACCCACCGACGAGAATGTTGCCGTTCTGATCCTCGACCACGGCGCCGGCGCCCGGACCGCCCGGCACGTCGCCAAAGGCAATCCCGCCGTCGCCAAAGCTCGTGTCGGGTGAACCGGTTGAGGTCAGACGAGCTACGGCAACGCCGACTTGGCTCGTGTCGGTAGTGATCGCACTCGAGGAGACGACAATGTTCCCGTCGGACTGCACCGCGATCCCGGAGGCCGTGGCAATTAGGTTGCCCGAAGGGAGCGCGGCGAAGCCGCCCCTGCCGAAGGTCGAATCCAGGGCTCCGTTTGGGAGGTAGCGCAGAACGCCGTTCGGGCCGCCATTGTTCGAGTTCACGGTGACGAGGATGTCCTTGTTGCGATCCAGGATCGCGTCGCTGGGGGTCCCGAAGCCGTTGGTGATGACGATGCCACCACGGCCGAAGCTCGGGTCAAGACTGCCGGGCGCTGCGCTCGCTGCAGGAGGCGCCACGGTCACCGCGATCGCGGTCAGGGGCGCCAGAAGCCATAGCCTTCTCAAGGCCTCTCCTCTCTGTTGGGCACTTCCCCCCTGAGTGCGAGGACGCCGCCCGCTGTGATTTCTTCCCAGACTCGGAGCTGGACCTGCTCACCGACCCGAGAAGCCGGGCGGGGACCGGTGGGCGCTTGTTCGATTTCGGCTAACCCTCGCTCCCGCGACGGACGGTGCCCGAGTCCGGCGCTAGCCCGCTGCCTCCATGGAGATCGTGGCGGACAGCTGCCCGGCGGTGCGCTTGAGCAATGGCAGGTAGTGATACACAGCCTGCTGGGTGAACCGGCTGGCGGGACCGGAGACTGACAGCGCGGTGAGGGTGGGGGAGCCGGGAACCGGAACGGCGACGCATCGGACGCCAACCTCCTGCTCTCCGTTATCGAGCGCGTATCCCTCCCGGCGGATCTGGTGCAGCTCGTGCATCAGTGTGGCGGCGTCGGTGATGGTTTGCGGTGTCTGCGCCGGCAAGCCCGTGGCGGACAGGATCGCGCTGACCTCGGCGTCCGAAAGCTGGGCCAGCAGGGCCTTTCCCACGCCCGTGCAGTGGGGCAGCACCCGCCGACCGACCTCGGTGAACATCCGCATCGAGTGGGCGGACGGCACCTGCGCGACGTACACCGCGCGTGCGCCGTCGAGGATGGCCAGGTTGGCGGTCTCGCCCACACTGTCGACCAGCGCCGCGAGCTGGGGACGAGCCCACGCGCCGAGCATCGCGCCGGCGCTGTCGCCGAGCCGAATCAGCCTCGGACCAAGCGCGTAGCGGCGCGACGGGGCCTGGCGAACGTAGCCGCGGGACAAGAGCGTTCGCATCAGCCGGTGGATCGTCGGCAAGGGTAGGCCCGAGCCCGCGGCCAGCTCGGTGATGCCCATCTCGCCGCCGGCGTCGGCCATGAGCTCGAGCAGGTCGAAGGCTCTCTCCAGCGACTGCACCCCGCCTGACCGGTGTGTATCCCCGCCCGCTCCATTCGCGCTACGGCGCGCTGCCATGGTTTTTCCTCTGTCTGGGCGCGGGCGACGGCCGCGCGTCTCGCAGTGCCTTGGCCGAGAAGGTTATAGGGCGGCCGGCGGGGCGATTTTGCGGGGCCCGAGCCTTGGTCCGGGGGTCGGAGCGGACGCCGGCCTCGGGTTTCCGACTCTGACCTGCGCTCATCTTGGGTGGCGAAAGTGCCCGCTGGCGGGCTTGACGGACGCCGACTTCCGCTGTAATCTTCCGCATACCAGAAAGTTTATCTCGTTATGCGGAATAACTGCTGTCCGCTTTGATCGATCGCGAGCGCTGAGCGGGGTGGCATACGGCGATGGTGTGGCACACGACGAATGGCATGGCTTCAACCCTCAGGGTGCCGGCAGGAAGGACGACGAGCTCTTGACGCTTCAATTCGAGGTCAACCTTTCCATCCTGTTCACCGAGCTGCCCCTGCTCGAACGGCCTGCGGCCGCCGCGGCGGCCGGGTTCCACGCGGCGGAGTTCTGGTGGCCGTTCTCGGTGGCCGTGCCGGACGATGAGGAAGTAGACGCGTTCGTGGGGGCGCTCGACGACGCCGGACTGCGCCTGGTCGGTCTGAACTTCTTTGCTGGCGACATGGCTGGAGGCGAGCGCGGCCTCGTCTCCTGGCCGGCCCGTCGGCAGGAGTTTCAGCAGAGCATCGACGTGCTGGTGGCCATCGCCGAGCGCACCGGCTGCCGCCGATTCAACGCCCTCTACGGCCAGCGCCTACCGGACCTCGATCCGACCCAGCAGGACGCGATGGCGATCGAGAACCTGGCCTTCGCCGGCCGGGCCATAGCCGAGTTTGACGGCGTGGCGCTGATCGAGCCGTTGGCCGAGGGCGAGAACGGCGACTACCCACTGGTAAGCGCCGCCGACGCCTTGTCCGTCGTCGAGCGGGTGAAGCGGGAGACCGGTGTCGCGAACCTGGCTCTGCTGTTCGACACCTACCACCTGGCCAGCAACGGCGAGGACGTGGTCGCCCTGGCCTCGGTCCACGGTCGTCGAATGGGCCACGTTCAGGTGGCCGACTGGCCTGGGCGCCATCAGCCGGGCACCGGCGAGCTGCCGTTCGACGAGATCTTCGCGGCGCTCAGAGACGGCGGCTACGACGGCTGGGTCGGCTGCGAATACAAGCCGGAGGGCCCATCGGCCGACAGTTTCGGGTGGCTGCCCGGCGCCGCCGTTCCCGCGAGGCCTCGAGAGGCGCATTGACATGCCACCGATGTTCCTCAACGGCGGCGGCATGCGCGGCGGACCGGTGCACCATCACATCGAGGGCGTGCCATTGCACGGCGAACTCCGCACCGCCCCCAAGTACCGGTTCTACTCGGTCCGCGACGAGTTCCCCGCGCTCGTCCCCGTCGCCGACGGGGGCGCGGCGATCGTGGGCGAACTTTACGACTTGCCCATGGACGTGCTGCACCGCTCGCTCTTACCCGCCGAGCCGCACGAGCTCGAGCTGGGCACGATCGAGCTCGAAGACGGGCGTCTGAGCTTCGCCATGCTGCTGCGCCGCGAGGTCCTGGAGCAGGGCGCCGGCCTGATCGACATCACCGAGCACGGAGGCTGGCGAGCCTACCGAGGCGAGGGTAGTGGCTGAGCGCTTTGACCTGGTGGTGCGCTCGCGGCGAGCGGTCACGCCGGAAGGCGAGCGGCCGGCGAGCGTGGCTGTGCGCGGCGGCGTGATCGCCGCGGTCGAGTCCCACGACGCGGAGCTCGACGCCGCCCAGACCGTCGACTGCGGAGCCGACGCGCTCCTGCCCGGTCTGGTCGACAGTCACGTGCACATCAACGAGCCGGGGCGGACCGAGTGGGAGGGCTTCCTCAGCGGCACCCGGGCGGCCGCCGCTGGTGGCATCACCACCCTGATCGATATGCCGCTGAACTGCGTGCCGCCGACCACGACCACCGCGGCGCTGCAGACCAAGCGCCGGAGCGCCGAGGGCCGCTGCTACGTCGATGTCGGGTTCTGGGGCGGGCTCGTTCCCGACAACCTCGGCGAGCTGGCGGCGCTGCATGCCGAGGGCGTATTCGGCTTCAAGTGCTACTTAACCGACTCGGGAGTGGTCGAGTTCGGCTACGTCACCGGCCGGGAGCTCGAGCCCGCCGTGGCCGAGCTGTCCCGGCTTGGCGCCTTGACGATCGTGCATGCCGAGGATCAGCGGGAGCTCGAACGTGCTCCCTGGGCCCACGGTGGGGACTACGGCGACTTTTTGACCTCTCGCCCGCCCGAGGTCGAGACCGTGGCGATCGCCGAGATCATCGAGCTCAGTCGACGCTACCGGGCGCGCATGCACGTGCTTCATCTCTCCGCTGCCGAGGCGCTGCCCGCGATCGCCGCCTCACGCGCGCGGGACGTGCGCCTCACAGTCGAGACGTGCCCGCACTACCTGGCCCTGAGCGCCGAGGAGGTGCCCGCCGGCGCCACCCAGTTCAAATGCACGCCCCCGATCCGGCAGGGCGCCAACCGCGACGCGTTGTGGCGAGCGCTCGGCGAGGGGGTAATCGACTGCGTGGTCTCAGACCATTCCCCGTGCCCGCCCCAGCTCAAGCACCTGGAGGTTGGTGACTTCGGCCGGGCGTGGGGCGGGATTGCCTCGCTGCAGCTCAGCCTGCCCGTGGTCTGGACCCACGCGCGTCGCCGAGGCTTCGGGCTCGTCGAGGTGGTCCGCTGGATGGCCAGCGGTCCGGCGCGGCTTGCGGGGCTGGCCGGCAAGGGCGCGCTCGCCGTCGGCCTCGACGCTGACCTGGTGCGCCTCGCCCCCGAGCAGACGTTCACGGTCGTCCCCTCCGCGCTGCACCATCGCCACCGGCTGACTCCCTACGCCGGCCACGAGCTCAGCGGAGTCGTGCGGACCGTCTGGCTGCGCGGTCAGGAGGTTGACGTGGATGGGCCTGCGCGGGGAAGGCTGCTCCGGCGCGACGACCAGGCCGCGGAGCATGCGTTCCACTCGGGTGGGGGCGCTCAGCGGGACAGCTCGCCGCCCAGCGGCGTCGCCCAGTTCGCCGCAGCCGCCGGCGATCCCGCGCAATCCACCGTGTCGGAGTCCTCCTCGGGTCCCGAGCCCTCGACCAGATAAGGAACTTGCTCATGCCTTCGATGACCGCCGCCCGTGCCGCCGTAGAGATCCTCAAGCGCGAGGGGGTGACGCACGCCTTCGGCGTCCCCGGTGCCGCCATCAACCCGGTGTATGCATCCATGCGCGCCAGTGGGGGAATTCAGCACACGCTGGCCCGTCATGTCGAGGGCGCCTCGCACATGGCCGAGGGCTTCACGCGGGCGGTGGCAGGCAACGTCGGTGTGTGCATCGGCACCTCGGGTCCGGCCGGGACGGACATGATCACCGGCCTGTACTCGGCGCTCGGCGACTCGATCCCGATTCTGTGCATCACCGGCCAGGCGCCGGTGGCGAAGCTACACAAGGAGGATTTCCAGGCCGTGGACATCGCTTCGATCGCCAAGCCGGTGACGAAGATGGCCATGACCGTGCTCGAGCCCGCGCAGGTGCCCGGAACCTTCCAGCAGGCGTTTCACCTCATGCGATCGGGCCGTCCGGGACCGGTGCTGATCGACCTACCCTTCGACGTGCAGATGGCCGAGATCGAGTTCGATCCCGACCTCTACCAGTCCCTGCCCGTGTACAAGCCCGCGGCCACCCGCGCCCAGATCGACCAGGCGCTGCGGATGATGGCCGAGGCCGAGCGCCCGGTGATCATCGCCGGGGGCGGGATCATCAACGCCGACGCCAGCGAGCTGTTGGTCGAGTTCGCCGAGCTGGCGGACGTTCCAGTGATCCCCACGCTCATGGGCTGGGGCGCGATCCCCGACGACCATCCCCTGATGGTGGGGATGGCCGGGCTGCAAACCTCCCATCGCTACGGCAACGCCAACATGCTGGCCGCGGACTTCGTGCTTGGGATCGGCAACCGCTGGGCCAACCGTCACACCGGTGGCCTCGACACCTACCGCCGGGGCCGGCGATTCGTCCATGTCGACATCGAGCCCACTCAGATCGGCCGGGTGTTCGCGCCCGACTACGGGATCGTGTCCGACGCCAAGGCGGCGCTTGAACTGTTCGTGGAGCTGGCCGGCGAGCGCAAGCAGGCGGGCAAGCTCCCCGACCGCTCCGAGTGGGTGGCCGAGTGTCGCCAGCGTAAGCAGACGCTGCAGCGGCGCACTCACTTCGACGATGTGCCGATCAAGCCCCAGCGGGTCTACGAGGAGATGGACCGGGCGTTTGGCCGCGACGTCCGGTACGTGAGCACGATCGGCCTCTCCCAGATCGCCGGAGCCCAGTTCCTGCACGTGTTCGCGCCTCGGCATTGGATCAACGCCGGCCAGGCCGGTCCGCTGGGCTGGACCGCCCCCGCGGCCCTCGGTGTGTGCGTGGCCGATCCCGAAGCGACCGTGGTCGCGCTGTCGGGCGATTACGACTTCCAGTTCTTGATCGAGGAGCTGGCGGTCGGCGCCCAGTTCAACATCCCCTACATCCACGTGGTGGTCAATAACGCCTACCTCGGATTGATCCGTCAGTCCCAGCGCGGCTTCGACATGGACTACTGCGTGCAGCTGTCGTTCGAGAACGTCAACGCCCCGGAGGTTGGCCAGTACGGCGTCGACCACGTCAAGGTCGCCGAGGGCCTGGGCTGCAAGGCCCTGCGTGTGACCGAGCCCGACGAACTGGCACCCGCCTTCCAGACTGCAGCCGAGCTGGCCGCCCAGCATCGAGTTCCGGTGCTCGTCGAGGTGGTCCTCGAGCGGGTGACCAACATCTCAATGGGCACAGAGCTCGACAACGTCACCGAATTCGAGGAGCTGGCCAGCATCGCCGCTCATGCCCCGCGCGCAATCGCATTGCTGGACTGAAAGGAGAACGATGGCGAACAAGATCGGATGGATCGGGCTAGGGATCATGGGCGGCCCGATGGCCAACAACCTGCTCGACGCCGGCCACGAGCTCGTGGTCAACACCCGGCACCGCGCGCGTGCCGCGGAGCAGGAGCGCCGGGGCGCGCAGTGGGCAGAGAGCCCTGGCCGGGTAGCCGAGGACGCGGACACGATCATCACCATGCTGCCCGACTCGCCACAGGTGAGTGAGGTGATGACTGGAGAGCAGGGGATTCTCAGCACCGCCCGCGATGGCACGCTGGTCATCGACATGAGCACGATCTCGCCGGTGGTCACGGCGCAGCTTGCCCAGGCCGCTACTGAGAAGGGCGTCGGCCTGGTCGATGCGCCCGTCTCAGGCGGCGACGTGGGCGCCAAGGAGGGGACGCTGTCCATCATGGCCGGCGGCAGCGAGGCGGACTTCGCGCGGGCTAAGCCCCTCTTGGAGGTCCTGGGCAAGACGATCGTCCACGTGGGCGCGGTCGGCGCTGGGCAGGTGGTCAAGGCCTGCAACCAGATCGTAGTCGCGCTCAGCATCGAGGCCGTGGCCGAGGCGCTGGTCCTGGGCTCCAAGGCGGGGGTGGACCCCGCCCGGATCCTCGACGTGCTCTCGGGTGGCCTGGCCGCCAACCGGGTGATGCAGGTGCGCCGCGAGAATTTCCTGAGCCACGACTTCAAACCGGGCTTTCGTATAGATCTGCACCACAAAGATCTGGGGATCGCGCTGGCCGCGGGTCGCGAGTACGGCGTGCCGCTGCCGGTCACGGCGATCGTCGATCAGATGCTGCAGGCCTTGCGCATGCGCGGCCATGGCTCGGAGGACCACTCTGCGCTCCTACGGGTGATCGAGGACTGGGCCCAGCACGAGATCGGAAGCTGAAGGCCATGGAGCTCGTAAACCCCAGCAGCTTGGCCGACCTCGTGCTTGGGCGGACCGAGACGGTGGTGGTGTGAGCGCCCACCCACAGTCTCTGAGCATGTCCGACATTGCGGCGTTGGACGAAGAAAGCTTCGTGGGCCGCTTCGCCGGCGTCTACGAGCACTCGCCGTGGGTAGCGCGGGAGGCATGGCGGCGGCGTCCGTTTGCGGACTTCGAGGCCCTGGCTAGGTCGTTCGAGACCGCGCTGCGCGAGGCCCCCGAGGACGCTCGCCTGGCGCTGGTGCGGGCTCACCCCGAGCTGGGCGGGCGTGAGGCGCGCGAGGGGGCCCTAACCGAGGAGTCGGCGGGCGAGCAGGCCGCTGCCGGGCTTAACCGGTTGACCGGAGAGCAGGTTCGTCGCCTCAACGACCTCAATCGCGCCTATGCAGAGCGCTTCGGCTTTCCGCTGGTGATCTCGGTCCGGGGCCGGCACCCAAACTCGATCCTCGACGAAGGCGAAGCCCGGCTGCGCAACTCATCTGAACAGGAGCTCAACGGGGCGATCGCCCAAATAACGCGGATCGCTCGGCTGCGGCTACGCGACCTGGTGGCCGAGAACGACGGGGCGGAGACCTCCCGTCCGCAACCTAGAGGCAAGTAGAGGAGACAACGCTCATGGCATCGATCACCCCGACCAGCGCACCAACGGGAGCCCCACTCGAGCGCCATCCGGTCGACGAAGTCCTCCCGCCGCAGTTGATGGTCACCTATGGCCTGCAGCATGTGCTGAGCATGGCCGCGGGGGTGATCGCCGTACCGCTGATCCTGGCCGGTGTGCTCAAGCTGAGCCCCGCCGACACGGGGTACGTGGTCACCTCGACCCTGTTCATCTGCGGTCTGGCTACGTTGCTCCAGACCCTCGGCGTGTGGAAGATCGGCGTGAAGCTGCCGATCGTCCAGGGCGTGTCGTTCGCCCCGGTGGCCACGATGATCGCCATCGGTGCCGTGCACGGACACATCACGGGACTGCGCACAATCTACGGCGCGGTGATCATCGCCGGCGTGGTCGGACTGGTGCTGTCGCCGATCTTCAGCCGCCTGCTGCGCTTCTTTCCCCCAGTGGTCACCGGATCGGTGATCACGATCATCGGCCTTTCGCTTCTGCCAGTGGCCACGCAGTGGTGCGCAGGTGGCGTGGGAGCCAGCAACTTCGGCTCCGAGAAAAACATCGCCTTCGCTGCCGCGACGCTGCTGTTGATCCTTTTGATCTACCGCTTCCTGCCCGGGTTCTTCAGCCGGGCGGCGATCCTCTTGGGGCTGATCGTGATGATCCTCATCGCCATCCCGTTCGGCCTGGACAACTTCACCCAGGTGACCAAGTCGTCGGTCGTGCACGTGCCGGGGCCGTTTCACTTCGGCTCCCCGATCTTCCTCGTAGGCTCGATCCTCTCGATGATCCTGGCCATGCTGGTCATCATGACCGAGACCACGGCCGACATCCTGGCCATTGGCGAGGTCGTGGACCGTCCACAGGGGGTGCCCGGGGTGGGTCGCGGGCTGGCCGCCGATTGCACCTCGACGGCAGTCGCGGGGGTGTGGAACACGTTTCCGTGCACGGCCTTCGCCCAGAACGTCGGGTTGGTGGCCGTGACCGGGATCAAGAGCCGCTTCGTGGTGGCGGTGGCCGGGGCGATCCTGCTCATCGGCGGCGTCATCCCGCCGGTCGGGGCGGCCGTGGCTTCGATCCCGCTGCCAGTGCTGGGCGGCGCGGGGCTGGTGCTGTTCGGGACGGTCGCCGCAAGCGGCATCCGCACCCTGGCGCGCGTCGAGTACGAAGGTACTGCCAACCTGATCATCGTGGCGGTCACCATCGCCGTGGGGCTGATCCCGGTCGGAGTGCCGGACTTCTATGCCCACTTCCCCTCGGGCGTGCGCACGGTGCTCGACTCCGGCATTAGCGCGGGGGCCGTCGTGGCGGTGCTACTGAATCTGCTGTTCAACGTGCGGCGGGCTCGACCCGAGATCCTGGCCAGCACCTCGGCCCCCCGGGATGAGCTGCTCGTGGCGCCGGCGGAACGCCGGGTCACCCTGGACGAGGTAAACCAGCTCGACCGCGAGGCGTTCGTGGCCAAGCTCGGGCCGATCTTCCAGGGACCGGTGTGGGCGGTCGAACGGGCTTACGCCCGCCAGCCCTTCGCCAGCATGATCGAGCTGCGCTGGGCGCTACAGGATGAGCTCTTCGGCGCGTCTCCCGAGGAGCAGCTTGAGCTAGTCCGCGCCTACCCGCGGCTGGGCCAGCTCGCGCAGCCGGACCAGAGGGCGGCCGAGATGGGGATCTCCCGGGAGGACCTGGACGATCTCATGGCGGTTTCCGGGCTACGCCCGGAGTCCTTGCACGATCAGTCCAGTGCGGGACTGGACCGGCTCTCGCCGGAGGAGTTCGAGCGGTTCACCGCGCTGAACGACTCCTACGAGCAGCGGTTCGGCTTTCCGCTGATCGTCGCTGTGCGCGCCCCCGGGCACACCAAGGAAACGATCCTGCAGAGCGGCGTTGCTCGGCTTGATAACTCGCCGGTCCAAGAGCGGGCGACGGCGCTCGTGGAGATCGCCAAGATTGCCAACTTGCGTCTGTCTGACGTGGTGGCCGAGCCGGCTGAGCCGGCCCAGGCGGTGGTGGCGTGAGCCGCCGGGCGGGGGTGAGCTGAGTTGCCGCGCGCGCTGGTGGCGCCCGACGACTTCAAGGGCACCTTCAGCGCTCCGCACGTCGCGGCGGCGATCGCTGCCGGCGTGCGCCGCGGCGGAGCCGAGGCCGACGAGCTGCCGATTGCCGACGGCGGCGACGGGACGATGGACGCGCTGCTGGCCTCGCTGGGCGGCTCGCTGCATGCTGCGCAGGTGGCAGACCCGCTCGGGCGACCGGTGGGTGCGAGCTGGGCGATGCTCGAGGACGGTCAGACGGCAGTGGTCGAGATGGCCCAGGCCAGCGGCCTGCGCCGGGTGGCCGCGCACGAGCGCGACGCGTGGGCGGCTACGACCCGGGGCACCGGAGAGCTGATCGCGACCGCGGTGGCCGCCGGCGCGCGCAAGGTGTTGGTCGCTGTCGGCGGCAGCGCCACGACCGACGGGGGCGCCGGCGCGGTGGAGGCACTGCGCGAAGCCGGCGTTCAGGCGCAGATCGTCGTGCTCTGCGACGTGCGTGTGGCGTTCGAGGACGCCGCGCGGGTTTTCGGCCCTCAGAAGGGTGCCGACTCGGACACGGTCGTACGGCTGAGCGAGCGGCTCCACGCGCTCGCCCAGGCGGCGCCGCGCGATCCGCGAAGGCGACCGATGACCGGAGCAGCCGGCGGGCTCTCCGGAGCGCTGTGGGCGCACTGCGGCGCCGAGCTGGTCGACGGCGCGCGCTTCGTACTCGACGCCGTGGCCTTCGACGCGCGCCTGCGCGAGGCCGATATCGCAGTCAGCGGTGAGGGTCGACTCGATGAGCAGACCCTGACGGGCAAGGCTGTGGCTGAGGTCGCTCGCCGCTGCGCCGCCGCATCTCGCCCCCTCCACGTCGTGGTCGGTTCCAGCGCGCTGGAGGCCGCCGAGGTCGCGGCGCTCGGGGTGGCCAGCGTGCGCGAGGCCAGCACGCTGGAGGAGCTTGCCCGCGCGGGCCAGGAACTCGCGCTCACGATGCCGGTGAGGCGATGACCGGGCCTAGGTGGTGTCCTGCACCGATGCGAGCGGCCTGATGGGCAACATCACCACCCACGTGCTGGACGCCGCGCGCGGCAGGCCGGCCGCCGGCGTCCCGGTACTCCTCGAGCGGCGCACCGGCGACGCCTGGCAGCGATTGGCCAATGGCCTCACCGACCACGACGGGCGGTGCGGCGATCTGACGCGGGGGTCGGTCGCCCCGGGGATGCATCGGCTGGTGTTCGACACCGGCGCCTACTTCTCCGCCTCGGGCCAGCCGACGTTCTACCCCGAGGTGGGAGTGACCTTCGACGTCCCTGACGTTGACCAGCACTACCACGTGCCCCTGTTGTTGAGCCCGTTCTCCTACACCACCTACCGAGGGAGTTGAGAGCCATGTCAGTTGTCCTGGGACCCAACCGCTACGGCAAGGCCGAGGTGCGCTGCGTGCGCGTGAGCAAGCACGGCGAGCGCCACGAGATCTCGGACCTGAACGTCACCTCGCTGCTGTCCGGAGACATGGAGGCGGTCCACTACAAAGGTGACAACGCCAACATCCTGCCCACCGACACCCAGAAGAACACCGTGTATGCCTTCGCCGGCGAGGGCGTGGGCGAGATCGAGCACTTCGCGCTGCGCCTGGCCCGCCACTTCGTCGACGACCTTGAGCCGATAAGCCACGCCCGGGTGGAGATCAGCGAATACCCGTGGGCGCGCCTGGCGGCCGACGGTCACCCCCACCCTTACGCATTCATGCGCGAGGGCTCCTACGAGCGCACTTGCCTCGTGCACTACGACAACGGGTCGACCTCGGTGGTGTCCGGCATCACCAACCTCGGCCTGCTCAAGACCACGGAGTCGGAATTCTGGGGCTACATCAATGACCCCTACACGACGCTCCAAGAGACTCGAGATCGCATCTTCGCCACGCTCGTGACCGCTCAATGGCTCCACACCGAAGAGGTGGACTGGGGGAGGTCGTTCGCTGAGGCCAAGCGCCTGCTCCTGGAGACCTTCGCCCGCCACTACAGCCTGTCCGTGCAGCAGACCATGTACGAGATGGGCAAGGCGCTGATCGAAGCCCAGCCCGAGATCGCCGAGGTGCGCCTGTCGCTGCCGAACAAGCACCACTTCGTGGTCGACCTCTCGCCGTTCGGACAGGAAAACGAGAACGTCGTCTTCCACGCCGACGATCGTCCCTACGGCCTAATCCAGGCCACGATCAGCCGCGACGACGCGCCAGCGCCCGGGGTCGCCTTCGACTAAGCGTCCCGGCAGCCCGAGATCTGCGCCAAAGGGCACGCTCGCAAGCCGGCCCAGGGACTCGTGTGGTTCACACCGGGCGGAGGAGCGGCGCGTGTCGGTTTACGTCCTTGTAGAGCAGGTACCGGAACACCCCCGGGCCGCCGGCATAGCAGGCCTGCGGGCAAAAGGCACGCAGCCACATGAAGTCGCCGGCCTCCACCTCCACCCAGTCCTGATTGAGGCGGTAGACCGCCTTACCCTCCAGCACGTACAGGCCGTGCTCCATGACATGGGTCTCGGCGAACGGGATCACCGCCCCGGGTTGCAGCGTCACGATGTTGACGTGCATGTCGTGGCGCAGATCCTCGGGATCCACGAACCGTGATGTCACCCAGCGACTCCCGGTGTCGGGCATAGGGACGGGAGTGACATCGCGATCGTGACTGACGAGCGGGTCGGGCGTGGCAAGACCCTCAACGGCCTGGTAGGCCTTGCGGATCCAATGAAAGCGAGCCGGCCGCTCCGCACGGTTCCAGATCGCCCAGCCGGTGGCGGGCGGCACGTAGGCGTAGCCGCCCGGGTCGAGGCGGTGCAGCCGACCTTCGATCGAGAGCTCGACGTCCCCGTCAACGACGAACAGCACCCCCTCGGCACTGCGGTCGGATTCAGGCCGGTCGCTTCCTCCTCCGGCCGAGAGCTCGACGATGTACTGCGAGAAGGTCTCGGCGAAGCCGGACAGTGGCCGGGCCAGCACCCACAGGCGCGTGTGGTGGAAATGCGGCAGGTAGCTGGTGACGATGTCGCGCATGGTCCCGCGCGGTATCACGGCATAGGCCTCAGTGAACATCGCCCGGTCGGTGAGCAGCTCCGCCTGCGCCGGAAGGCCACCCTGCGGGGCGTAGTAGAGACGGTTCAACTTCGAGTCCATGGGAGCGTGGGCCGGCCGATGGCAGTGTATGCGCCAGGCGCGGTCGAGCTAGCCGTGGCGGCCCGCGGCCTCTAGGCGCGGACGCTGACGACCCGCGGTGAAGTCATAGCGGTCGAACGCGGCCAGCGCGCACGCTAAGGCCGGCGCCGCCCACGCGTAGTCGAGCGCGCTGGCGGAACTCACGACTGCCGGCGCGCGAGCTCGAGCGCGATCGCCGCCGCCCATCGAATTGCCGTGGCACAGCATCGTGAGAGGAGGAGCACCGAGTAGATTGGGGTACACCCGACGCGAAAGGAGCAGACATGGCGGACGGCCGATTGGCGCACAGCCGGGTCGGCGTGCTGGGAAGCGGCGAGGTGGGGCGGCGGCTGGCCGCGGGGTTCGGCAGTCGGGGCCACGATGTGATGATCGGCTCCCGTGATCCGGGCAAACAGGAGCTGCGTGAATGGCTGTCAGGCGACGGGGCTGGCGTGACAGCGGGGACCTTCGAACAGGCCGCCGCGCACGGCGAGTTGCTTGTCCTGGCCGTCTTCGGGAATGCCGCAGAGGAGGCGATCGCCGAGGCGGGGGCGGAGAACTTCGGTGGGAAGGTGACCATCGACGCCATGAACCCGCTTGACTTCTCCGGCGGCTTCCCGCCCAAGCTCTCGATATCCGGTGAGGACTCGCTCGGCGAGCGCGTCCAGCGCGCGCTGCCCGGCGCCAACGTGGTGAAGGCGTTCAACACGATCGGCAACACCTACTTCGTGGACCCAAGCTTCTCCGAGGGCCAGCCGACCATGCTGATCGCGGGAGATGACGCGGGCGCCAAACGCACCGTCCGCGATGCCCTGGCCGACTTCGGCTGGTCTGACACGCTCGACCTCGGCGGTATCGAAGGCTCACGCGAGCTCGAGGCGATCTGCATCGCGTGGGTCAAGATCGGTGGCACGCGGGGTGCGTGGGACCACGGGTTCAAGCTGCTTGTCGGCTAGCGTCCGCCTCAGCCGCGCGCGAACCGCCCAGGCGTCCTGACGCGTATTGCCTACGACGCACTCGGTCTGGTCGGGGGGTTGTCGCTAGCTGCCGCGGCCACCGTCAGGTTCGGCCAGGGTCGCGCGGGCGCCGAGGACCCGACCCGCGGCCCCGGCCGCGATCACGAGACCGCCCGTGGTGCCGGTGACGCTCGCGAGCCGGCAGTCAGCGAATGACTCGGTTCCTGATTGGAGAGTTCCCGGATTGACTGAATGCCTTTTCTCACAGCAACGCTCTCCAGATGTGGAGCGGACTCGGCTGAGGTTGCTGGAGGAGTACCACGATCCGCTGAGTGCCGGGCAGTTGGACGAGATTGGCGTGAGTGAGGGCTGGCGCTGTCTGGATGTCGGCGCGGGAGGAGGGTCGGTCACGCGGATGCTTGCCGAGCGGGTCGGGAGCACGGGCTCGGTGCTGGCGGTGGATCTCGACACCGGCCTGCTCGAGGCGCTCGCGAGCGATCGGGTCGAGGTACGTCGTCACGACCTGATGTCCGACCAGTTGCCCCCGGATGAGTTCGACCTCGTCCACGCACGCCTGCTCCTGATGTTTCTCTCCCCCCGCCTTGGCGCGTTGGACCGGCTGATAGGTGCTGCGCGGCCGGGAGGGTGGCTGGCCTTGATCGCTCCGGACTTCACCACGGTCGCCTTGTCGCCGGCCAGCTTGGCGTGGCAGCGGGTTTGGTCGCGGCTCCTTGACGCGGCGATGGCCGGCGGGTGGGACCCTGGTTACGGCGCTCGGCTCTACGGCGACCTATGCGCAGCTGGGCTTGCCGATGTTCACGCTGACTACATCGGGCGCTGCTACCCGGGCGGGTCGCTCCCCTCCCGCCTCCTGTCGCTCACGTTGGAGCGGATGAGAGAGCAGATGGTCCGCTTCGGCGCAGCGGGTTACGAGATCGACGAGGCGCGGCAGCAGCTCGAAAATCCCGCCAGCACATTCACGCCTCCAACCAGTTGCGTGGCGCGCGGCCGGCGGCCGGGCCGATCCTGAGTCGCTGGTTGGGCGCGGCGGATGCCCACAGGCGCAGCAATCGGCGAGAGGAGGGCTGTCCTGTTGGTCGGGCCGCCTGACGGGGTAGGGAGGCGTTAGATGGCGACCGTTGATACTTCCTTGCAGCAGCGCGGGTCTCGCGAGGGGGGCGAGGGGCGCTTGGCACGCGGCGTTCTGAGCGACGTCGATATCGCGGCGGCAACGCTGGCCGACATGGCGCCGGCAATGAGCTTTTTCTTCGGGTTCGCGACGATCGTGACCGCCGCCGGGATCGCTGCGCCGCTGACGGTGATCGCTGGCGCGATCGCGATCGGGCTGTTGGGTAACACCCTGAGTCAGTTCTCGCGCTCGCGACCGTCGACGGGCTCGTTTGTGACCTTCATCGGGAGCGCGTTCGGCGGCTACAGCGCGGTGGTGACCGCGGTCGTGCTCTGCACGGGGTACATCATCGCGGTGGCCTCGGTGGTGACGATCTCTGGCGGACTGGCCGAGACGATCCTCAAGCAGTACCTGTCGATCACGATCCCATGGCAGGCGATCAGCGCGGTGCTCTCGCTGGGGGCGCTGGCGCTGATCGTGACCGGCGCCAAGCCGTCGACCAAGGTCGCGGCGGTCCTGTTCGCGTTCCAGGTCCTGTTGCTGATCGTGGTCGCCATCGCGCTGCTCATCGAGCACTCCGCCTACATCAACGGCAAGCCATTCGACCCCTCACACCTTCACCGCGGCTTCTCCGGCCTGTCGTTGGGCTTCCCGCTGGCGGTGTACCTGTTCGTGGGCTGGGAGAACTCGGCCGCGCTGGCCGAAGAGCACCACAACCCGCGCGCCGGTGTCGCGAGGGCGGTGTTCTCCAGCATCCTCGTGGTGGGGGTGTTGTACGTGTTCCTGTCCTACGCCACCGTGGTCGGCTTCAATGACAACGCCGCTGCGTTGACCAACGCGCAGATTCCGTTCATCACGGCGGCGGGCACGGTCGCCAGCGGGCTGGTCTTCATCGCCTACATCGCTGGTTTCACCTCGATTTGCTCGTGCCTCATCTCGGCCACCAACTCCCAGGCGAGAATCATCTTCAACTCCGGGCGGGAGGGGCTGCTGCCGTCGGTCACCGCCCGGCTCACCGAGCGTGGCAAGACGCCATGGGTGGCCTTCTCGGTGTATCTCGCGCTCGCTCTGGGCCTCTCTTACGTGTTTGGCTGGAACACCGATCCGGTTACGTTCTTCGGCGAGATAGCGACCATGGGCACGATTCTGATCGCGCTCACCTACCTCGCGGCCAACCTCGCGCTGCCGGTCTACTACCGCCGTTACGAGCAGGAGCGCTTTTCCAACGTCAAGCACTTGGTGCTGCCGCTGCTGGGTGCCGCCGCGATCGGCTATCCGCTCTATGAGCTCATCAAGCCAGGCCAGCCCGCGCCGTTTGATCGCTACCCGCTTATCGCCGCGGGCGTGGTCGTGGGGGCGCTGATCTGGGGGGCGATCGCCTTTGGACGCGACCGGACGCTCGGCGAGCGGGTCGGCTCGATCGTCGCCGACGCCGACTGACCCT